>JABGOW010000409.1 GCA_018645275.1 Verrucomicrobiota bacterium | reverse complement strand
ATGGACTCTGGCGTCAAGATTGTGGCCTGCGCCATGTCAATGGAGGGCATGGGCATCAAGCGGGAAGAGCTGATTGACGGGATTGAAATCGGCGGTGTCGCACACTTCCTGGGGGCCTCAGACCAGTCCGACATGACGCTGTTCGTGTAGGCTTCACCGAGAAGGGCGCTTGCGCTACCTTGCTCGTACTTGTGGGATGATGTGCGACGCGACTCAGGTCGGCGGTTTCTTGTCCGGGTTGGCTGCTCTGTATGTCCGGATGGCTTCGAGGAACCGGTCACCGTATCTCTCGAGCTTGGTCTCGCCAATGCCGGAAATTCCGAGAAGCGCGTCCTCTGTGCCGGGGTAGGTGCGGGCCATCTCGTGGAGTGTTCTGTCTGAGAAGACAACGTAAGGTGGAACGCCCTGATGCGCTGCTATCGCTTTGCGCAGCTCGCGAAGCTGTTCGAAGAGGGACTTGTCGTAGGACTCATCCGAGCCTGTCTTCTCGTCGCGCTTGCCCCGCTTGCGCTTTGTGGTCTTGCGAGGCTTCATGACGTGCACCTTCCGTCCCTCGAACAGGACCTCGCGGCCTGCGGGGAGAAGCGTCAGTGTAGGATAGTCCCCGTCGCTCTGTCCGATCAAGCCCTTGGCAAGCAGGTTGTCCATGATCAGGCGCCAGTGGTTCCGGTTCTTGTCCTTGCCGATGCCGAAGGTCTTTATTCTGTCGTGTCCAAGCTGCTTGATACGGTCGGTATCGTCGCCGATGACGACGGCGATGATGTGGTTGATCCCGAAGCGCTCGTCGGTGCGTCCGATAGCGGACATACAGATCTGAGCATCACGGGTGGCTTCGATACTCTCGACTTCGCCAGAACAGATATCGCAACAGGGGGCGGCAGGAAGAGAAGGCGCCGCAGCTGAACGCGGCTGGACTCCGGGTTCTTCAGGTTTCAGGTTTCCCCCCTCATCCTTCAGAGTCGGCCATTCCTCGCCAAAGTAGTTGAGCAGTTGTTTGCGGCGGCAGGCGTGGACGGTGGCATAGTGGACCATGTCGTTGAGGCACTTGATGGCGTGCTTTTTCTCGGTCATGTCGGTGATCTGGTCAATGAAGAAGCGGATCTTAGGAATGTCGCCATAGCCGAACAGGAGCTGGCAGTAGGCAGGTTCCCCATCGCGCCCGGAGCGTCCGGTCTCCTGGTAGTAGCTTTCCATGTTCTTTGGAAGGTCGCCATGAAGTACGTAGCGGACGTTGGACTTATCAATGCCCATGCCGAAGGCAACGGTTGCAACAATGACGTCCACCTCGTCTCTGTTGAACGCGTCCTGATTCCTGACCCGCGTGGCATCGTCTAGTCCGGCGTGATAGGGCAGGGCACGGATTCCGTGTTTTCCTAACATGGCGGCGGTCTGTTCGACGCTCTTGCGGGTGGTGCGGTAGATGATTCCCGGGTCGCCGGCATGGGTGCCCACGAAGCGCAGAATCTGTGCACTCACGTTCTGTTTTGGAGCGACTTTGTAGAATAGATTCGGTCGGTTAAATGAGGCACGAACCATGTGTGGAGAGCGCAGACCAAGCTTGACCACGATGTCCTCCTGTACGCGGTGCGTAGCCGTTGCCGTAAATGCCGTCACTGGAACATCCGGGAACGCCTTCACGATGGTGGAGAGATTCAGGTAATCTGGTCGAAAGTCGTGTCCCCACTCGGAAATGCAGTGGGCCTCATCAATGGCAACGAAGGAAAGCCGAACGCGCTTGAGTGAGGAGATGAACGCCGGCATCGCGAAGCGCTCAGGGGAAACGTAGATCAGATCCAGTTCACCATCGGCGAGTTGAGTCTCCACTTTTCGTTTCATGCTCGCGGTGAGCGAGCTGTTGAGGAATGCAGCCTGGAGCCCCGTGGCAATTGCGGCATCCACCTGGTCTTTCATCAACGAAATCAAAGGGCTGATGACGACACACGTTCCATCCATCATGTGGGCGGGAAGCTGGTAACAGAGAGACTTTCCGCCCCCGGTGGGCATGACGACGAAGCAGTCCTGCCGCGCGAGAATGGCCTGCACAATCTCTTCCTGGTCTGCGCGGAAGGCATTGAAGCCGAAGATGTTCTGAAGCACGCCGGAAAGCGTCAAATCGGGATATGAAGTCTTGGCGTTATGCATTGTGAGGAGTATGCCCAATTGTTTACAAACCGGCAATGGCGTTCATTGATTCTGCTGTTTGTTCCGGGATTATCTGCTATCATTACAGCGTTGATGCAAGCGGGGTTGGGGTGTCTTGCTCTGAGAGGTGGCATGAATCGGCGATCAGCTTTGTTGGCGAGAATGCGCGGTCTTAGCGATCGCATGACGATGAGCCTTGCTTACGACCAGACACCGGAGGCTAAAGGACGCGTTCCTCTGGCCATCTTCTTTAACTGCCTTGCTCTTGTCATTGTGACGGCTTTCATGGTCGAGTCGCTGGCTCTTGGCCATATTTATCATGGCGCGTTCCTGCTCACCATGATTGTCCTGGTGATTCTCAACTACCTGCTATTCCGCATCACGCACAGGGCGCTTCTCTACTATGATCTGACGATTCTGACGATGGCGATCAACTCCCTCTATCTTCTCGCTACTGGAGGCGTTGAGAATACGGGGGCGCTTTGGATCTACCTCTATCCCCTGTTGGCCCTCTATCTTCAGGGAATCAGAAAAGGAGCCCTCTCTCTGCTTGGGCTGATTGTGGGCAGCTTCGTTGTCTTCTTTGCCCCGGCCCGCACGTTGGTTACGGCCAACTACTCGCCCGCATTTATATCTCGCTTTGTGGCCTCGATGACCTCGGTGACTATTCTGTCTTTCGTTTACGAGTATTCAACGCAGAGGACCTATCGTCGTTTGATTGCCGCCACGGCCATGCTCGAGCGCCTTGCCAAGACGGACGAGCTGACCGGACTCGCGAGCCGCCGAGCGGTCCTGGAACATTTGGAGTTGGAGCTGCAGCGTTTCGTGCGCTACCGCGAGACGTTTGCCGTCATTCTCTGCGATATCGACCACTTCAAGCAGTTCAATGATACCCACGGGCATGACTGTGGGGATTTGGTGCTCCAGGCGGTTTCCGAGATTCTGTTGGAAAGCGGTCGCAAGGTGGACATTGCCGGGCGTTGGGGAGGGGAGGAGTTTCTTCTCGTGCTACCGGCAACCGAGCTGGAGGGCGCCGTGGAAGTCGCCGAGCGCCTCAGGAAGGCCGTTGAAGCATTCCGCATTGACTATGATGGGTCCCTGTTGAGTATTACTCTGAGCTGTGGAGTAGCGGTATGGAGAGAGGGCGATGGCGATCATGATGCGCTCATCAAACGTGCCGACATATGCCTCTACCAAGCCAAGGAAGAGGGACGAAACCGCGTTGTCGGGCGTTGAGCGTTCGCTTCTCTTTTCCCAAAAGGACGAGATGGACCGGGGCTGAAAAGAAAAGAACCACCCCGAAGTCGGGACGGTTCTTTCATCATTCGTGTTGTTGGCGGGCTTACTTGTCGTCGTCGACAATGTTCCCGCTCTCGACCTGGTCGATGACCTTCTGATAGTCATCTGTCAGAGGGCAGCCGCAGGAGTGACCTCCCTCAACGGTGGCGTGAAGACGAGCTTGCTCGATGTGCCATTCTGCGACTTTGAGATGCTGATCAACGTTCATTTGATTCCTCTTTCGTTTGTGTTTGTGCCGGACCGAGCCCTGTCTTCCAAGAACATCGGGTGACTGCCGTCCAGCAACGATTGCAGGCGGGAACAATATTACAGAAAGTGAACGGAGTAAACAGCATTCTTCTGCTCCGTTGTAGCGGCCCGAGGGCGTGCCGACACCATTGTCTAAGAGAGCCACATTCGCAGCAATGGAGCCGGGGCGCCCTCGCCCCGGAGAAGAAACTCACAGCACTTGCTCCATTCTCATTGGGGGCAATGTTGCGGTTTTCGATTCTGCTGATCAAGGCCTGCCGAGTAGCGATCGAAGTCCGCTTCGCTGAAACAGACAAACAGAACCTTTTCGATCTCGGGATGCAGCTGTAAGAAGGTAAGCGTCGTGTCCAGGGCGATCCTGCAAGCCAGGTCTTTGGGATAGCGGTAGACCCCGGTACTGATCGAAGGAAACGCAATAGACTTCACGCCATGCTCAACCGCCACTTCCAGGCTCCGCCTATAGCAGCTTGCCAGCAGCTCCGGCTCGCCCTGTCTGCCACCATGCCAAACGGGACCCACGGTGTGGATGACGTTCGCTGCGGGCAGCTTATAGCCGGGGGTAATCTTTGCATCACCCGTCTTGCATCCACCCAAAGTCGCACATTTGGCCAAGAGCTTTGGTCCCGCTGCACGGTGAATGCACCCGTCGACCCCGCCACCGCCCAAGAGCGTTGAGTTCGCGGCGTTTACGATGGCGTCGACCCTCAGCGTGGTGATGTCACCTTGGGCTATCTCCATTTTATGTCGTACGTCACGCATCATGGTTACCCAGAATCACTTCGCAAATGCCTCTGACTTCTGAATCGAATGGTGTACGCCTCTGTTCTGTCAGCGGCTGTCC
>JABGOW010000238.1 GCA_018645275.1 Verrucomicrobiota bacterium | reverse complement strand
CCTGCACGCGTGCGCGCATCTCCTGCTCTTCGGCGATAGCCATGGCCTTGCGACCTTCGGCTTCCGCCTGGCGAAGCTTCTTGTCTGCTTCGGCGCGTTCGGTTTCGAGGTTGGCTCCCACATTGGCAACGTTCACCATGCCGGCCACGCTGATATCTGCTATGTCGATGGAGACAATCTCAAATCCCGTCTGCGCATCGAGACCGCTCTCAAGTACCTTACGACTGATGCGATCAGGATTCTCGAGAACATCCTTGTAAGTGTTGGAGGAGCCAATCGCGCTCACGATGCCTTGGCCAACACGGGCGATGATGGTGTCTTCGCCGGCACCACCGACGAGGCGCTCAATGTTGGCGCGCACGGTTACGCGGGCTTTAACCAGCAGGCGGATGCCGTCACGGGCAACCGCATCGAGGCCGTTTGGCGTGATGCGTGCATCCGGGCAGTCAATAACTTTGGGCTGCACGCTGGTACGGACCGCTTCCTGAACATCGCGACCGGCCAGGTCAATGGCGGCTGCGCGTGCAAAATTCAGTGGGATATTTGCTTTGTCTGCGGCGATGAGCGCTTTGCAGACATTGAGGATATCGCCACCGGCGAGGTAGTGGGCCTCCAGTTCGTCTGTGGAGAGCGCGAGCCCAGCCTTGATGAGGCTGATGCGGGCATCCACGATGAGGGCAGGCGGAATGCGGCGGAGCTTCATCCCGACCAGAACCCAGAGCGAAACCTTGGCGCCGGACATCAGGGCGCGGATCCACACGCCGAGGAAGTGCATGAAAATGCCGATAACGGCCAGAGCAAAAATACCAATAAGAACGATAAAGATCAGCGCGGCTCCGTGTAACATCTGTTTCTCCCTTTTTCTCGCTATGCTTCGACTTGCGCAACCACAACGCGGTTGCCTTCAACTTCAACGACGTGGATAGCCACGTCCCGATCGATCATTTCTCCCTGGGTGATGACGTCAATGCGCCTTCCGGCAATTTCGGCATATCCGGCAGGGTGAAGTTGCGACATGGTCACGCCCTGCTGACCGAGGAGCTCGAAGAGATGATCCTCGGTTCCCTTTGAATCGTGAAGATCCTCTGTGACCGTCATCTGCTTGCCAATCCAGGTCTTTGGAAAGAATTTGATCCAAACTCCGATGATCACACCCACCATCAGAATGATTCCACCCGTGATGTAGGCGGCTGCAATTGGCGGAAAGATCGCGAAGGCGGTGATGCTGGCCCCGAATAGGGCAATGCCACCGATGGCCCCCAGGATTCCTCCAGGGACGAATACTTCTGCGCCGACCAGCATCAGGCCCGAGATCAGTAGAATGAAGAAAAGTTGTGTCATGCGGGGGTACTCGATTTCTGTTGCTTCGCGTCAGTCGATTCTGTCCGGTCTACGTCGACCACTATACGGTTCCCGTGGGCTTCCGCAACTACAATAGGCATTCCTTCGTCTATGAAGGCGCCTCGTGCGACGACATTGACGCGCTTGCCATTGATCGTCCCAAACCCAGCGGGGTGTAGCTGGGTCACGGCCCTGCCTTTGGCGCCAACAAGGTCGTTGGTGGGCGCGGATGCCGAGACGCCGTGTGCCTGGTCCAGTGCAGTTGTGAGCATGAGATGCTGAAAGGCGCTGGTCTTGGGCAGAATGCGTGCGACGACGAGGCCAAGCCCCAGAGTCATTGCGAGTGCGAGCCCCAGGTTGGTGAAAGCGCCTTCAAGCTGGATGGGTGCCAGTTTGAACCACTGGGTTCCGGGGTAGTGCTCCACCATGGCCATGAAGACCGAGAGCAAGATCAGGAACAACCCGCTAATGCCTGCCGCTCCGAACCCGGGAATTACGAAGAGCTCCAGCGCCAGCAGCATGACACCGGTTGCGAAGATTACCAGTTCCATCCCTCCGGTCAGCCCGGCAACGTGGTGGCCCCAGAAGAAGATAGCGAGCAGGACGGCGCCTGCGATCCCGGGAATGCCGAATCCGGGTGTCTTGAATTCAATGTAGATGCCAAGCAGTCCGCCGGCAAGAAAGACGAAAGCGAAAAGCTCAATGAAGCGTGCAACACGTTCAGCGCCCGTGATAGCGATGGTGCGGACGTCTCGCTTGTCAATACTGAGATGTGTATACAGCGCGTCCAGTGTCTTGACGGTGCCCGCCGATAACAACGGGGCTTCGACATTCTCACGTGTCACCCGCTTTGCTGCGTCACGATCCGTCAGGGTCAAAAGCTGCCCCGCTTTGCATACCACATTGCTGCCAATCGTGTATTCCATGTCCTTGCGAATCATGGACTCAATGAGTTGGGGATCATGGCCGTTCCGCTCTGCGGCATTGCGGACTAGGGCGACGAGAGAGGAAACATGCTTCTCCTTGAGGTCGCCCTCTTCAAGGTCGCCTTGGGCCGTCACAATTGCACTGGCCCCGATGCGACTTCCGGGAGCCATGTAGATCTGCTTCGTGGCAATCGCGATCATGGCTCCGGCTGAGAGGGCATCCTTGTTGATGAAAGTGTAGGTTTCAATGCTGTCAGGAAGATCAATGAGGGTCCGGATGATCTCTTCCGTGACGTCAACTCGTCCACCGGGCGTGTCCATATCGAAGATGATTGCCCGGGCCTCTTGCAGTTGGGCTTCCTCGACCCCACGTCGGATGACGTAGAGCAGTCCGCGCTCGATCATGCCGTGAATCGGTATGACGTAGGTGGGAGGGGTATTCGTCACCCCCTGGCTGCAGGTTGCCGCTGCAACCCAGAACAGAACACAACAGAGGATTGGATATAGGTGTCGCTTCATGGCTCAGATCTTGCATAATCCATATCGTGAATGCTAGTCCTTTCGGGGGGTAAAGCAGAAATCTGAAAGCAGAAGTTCGAAATGGACCTTGAAGGTAAACGGGTATTGATTACGGGGGGTGCTGTCCGGATCGGACGTGCCATCAGCGAAGCGCTCTCGGCGAGTGGTTGTGTCGTTGCCGTACACTACTGGGAATCGGAGCAAGAGGCCACGGGCCTCGTCGATACGTTACGCAGGTCAGGGGAGAGGGCATTCTCCGTGCGGACCGAGTTGAACAGTGAGTCTGCATGCGCCGGACTTGTTGAGGAAAGCGCGGAGTTGATGGGTGGTATGGATGCCTTGATCAACAACGCCGCCGTGTTTCATCGAGATGATTTTCTGGATACGACCGAGGCCAAGCTCCGTTCCGAGATGGCGACAAACGCATTTGCGCCCATCTTCCTCACACAAGCGTTTGCGCGGGTGGCGGAGCGTGGAAAGATTATCAACCTTCTGGATCAACGTGTTGTCAAGATTGAGCGGGGTGCCCTTGCGTATCAGCTTTCGAAGAGGCTGCTGGCTGATTTCACGCAGATTGCCGCGTTGGAGCTTGCCCCCCGCTTTACGGTGAACGCCGTTGCACCCGGGCCCATTCTACCGCCTCCCGGGGAGGGGCCGGACCGGACTCGCGAGCTTGCGGGTTCAACCCCGCTGCAATCACCGCTCGCGCCGGAAGATGTTGCCCGGGCCGTCCTCTATCTCCTTGAATCCGATGCGGTGACGGGACAGACGATCTTTGTGGATGGTGGACAGCGGTTGGGAAAAGCTGAAATGGGGAAAGCTGAAAGCTGAAAGTCTGATAACGTTCAACTGTTGGGTGACTTGGCGTTTTGACCCCTGCCAGCCTCTGGGCTGGGTGTGTTGGCTGTGCATTGGCTGATAAGCTTTTGGCTCCTGCCAGACAAGCTGGCAAGGGGGCAGGTGTCGACACATGAACGTTATCACAAGCACAGGAAAGGCTGAAGAGCTGGGCCGTTTGAAGGGGCTACTCTGGAGGGAGAGGTATGGCAGACAAAATTTACATTCGGGATTTGAAGGTTCAATGCATTGTTGGGATTAACCCGCACGAACGGGAAGAACAGCAGGAGATCTGCATCAACATTTCGATGGACTGTGACTACGCCAAGGCCTGTCTCTCAGATCAGATTGAGGACACGGTGAACTACAAGTCCCTAAAGGATGAACTGGTGGCGTTTATCGGCGCGAGCAGTTACCTGCTGATTGAGAAGCTTGCTGAAGAGATTGCCTCGCGCTGCCTTTCACGTGAGCGTGTGTCACGTGTCGTTGTCTGTGTCGATAAGCCTGGGGCGTTGACGGGGGCACGGAGCGTGGCGGTCGAGATTGAGCGTAGTCGTGCTTGATTTTTCTCAATATCACTTTGTAGGCGTTGCCGGGGTCGGTATGAGCGCTGTGGCGCAGGCAGTCGGGTTTGGTGGCTGCGCTGTGACGGGTTCTGATCGGCACTGTGATCAAGGCGTTCCGGTTCCCGTGCTGGACAAGCTTGCGAAGGCTGGCATTCGCCTCTTTCCTCAGGACGGTTCCGGCATTGCGGATGGAGCCGAGGCAGTCGTTGTTAGCACGGCAATTGAGTCCGACAATCCCGACTTGATTGCCGCTGCAGAGCGCGGCCTTCCCGTGTTACATCGTTCCGAAGTGCTGGCGCAGCTCGTTGCCAATCAAACCTGTGTTGCCGTGGCCGGGACGTCCGGGAAGAGCACCGTAACGGGAATGGTGGGATGGATCTTAGAGCAAGCTGGGCTCGATCCCTGCGTCGTGAACGGGGCGCCGGTAACCAACTGGCGAAATGCTGACTGCATTGGCAATGCGCGGAAGGGGCGTGGGGAACTCTGGGTAATTGAGGCCGATGAGAGCGATCGGTCACTGCTGAATTACGCGCCTGCCTATGCCGTTATTACGAACATGTCCGCGGACCATTTTGGTTTAGAGGAGACGGTGTCGCTCTTCAAGCAGTTCAGGTCGAAGGTTGAATGTCAGTGTATCGGCGCCCTGGATGCGCCCACCTATCTCACGGGACTCGCGCCGGAGGTGACCGCATCTTCGAGCTGTTTCAGTTATGAGGGGGTTACGTTTGAGTTGCCGCTGCCGGGGCTCCACAATGTTGAGGATGCCCTGCATGCTGCGAAGCTCTGTCAGTGTGTCGGGGTGTCGCTCCAACAAAGTGCAGATGCACTGGCTGTATTTGGTGGCATCCACCGTCGCCTCGAGGTGGTGGGGACCGCGGCTGGTGTCAGTGTGTTCGACGATTACGGTCACAACCCCGCCAAGATTGCTGCCGCATGGAAGGCTGTGGTGCCCTTCGCGCGGCGGGGTATTGTGATCTGGCGACCGCACGGTTACGGCCCGCTGCGCGCGATGCTTGATGACCTAACCGAGATGTTCTCGCAGCTGTGCAGCCCCGACGATCTTCTCCTTTTGCTTCCGGTCTATGATGCAGGAGGCACCGCCAACCGCAGTATTGACTCTGGCGCGCTGGCTGAGCGACTTGCCGGACGGGGGGTCCCCGTATTGTGCGTGTCATCCCACGATGAGGCCATCGCCATCGCCAGCCGCGAATCCGAATCGGGCGATGCGATTATCGTCATGGGCGCCCGCGACCCTGAGCTTCCCGCGCTTGCCAGGCGCATTGTAACGCGCCGAAGGCGCAAATGACCAATGTCGGCGGCGGCTTGTCCTACGTAGCAAGCGGAGCACGAAGTCGGAAGCCGCCAAAAGGATGAAACGACGAGCGAAGCGAGGAAGTTTCAGACTAGAGCTTCGAGGTCGCTCTTCGTGGGTTTTCCGGCGTGGAGGGTATAGCGAAGATACACAAGCCCTCCGACGAGACTCCAGAACAGCGTCATGACATAGAGCAGCAGGGATAGGGGGACGGAGCGTGTTTCTGGAACCTGGAACTCGGGGACGCCGAGCAGGAACTTGGTTGCGTATTCGCGAGTGCCAAGGCTCCCGGGGGTTGCGGGGATGGCGGCAATGCCATTGACGATGGGGAATACGGTGAGATAGTTCGCGAACTCCGCGAACGGCTGGAAAGGGGGAAAGGCCTCTGCAGGGGCCTCTGCTGGAATCCCTTCCGGGACAGGGGGCGGGACCTGCGCAGGGATGGTCCGGATGTTCAGTCCCAGTCCAAGGAGAAGCGCGGCCACAATGATGATGACATGATTTGCAACCGATAGCGCGAGCAGCTTTCCTAGGAGGCCGTGGTGAGTCAGACAGGCGTGAAAAGCGCCATAGACTTTGCTGATCGTCCTTCCGATTGGATACTTGTCTTCCATCCGCCGGAAGAACGCTGAGTGTTCAAACACGTTCTTACGGAAGACGACGACGAGGCCGAGGACGGTCGCGAACAGGACGCCGAACATGAACAGCATGACCAATCGTGTTTCGGCGTAACGCGTGAAGAAGTTGAACCGGCAGGCGAGGATCACACCTATGAGTGCCACCAGCGCCAGCATTCCCATAAAGCGGTCAATAAACACGGTCGTGACGGCTTCGGCCCGTTTGTCGGGGACGGACTTCGCGACGAAGAACACTTTCACGAGATCGCCTCCTATGGAGCCGAACATGAAAGCATTGAAAAACTGGCCAATGAAGTAGAGTTCCAGGGCGTGCCAAAAAGAGACCTGTATGTCGTGTGCTCTCAGAATGAGTAACCAACGCCGGGTGCATACCAGGATGCAGGCTAAGAAACAGATGACGGCGCCCGCAAAGCAGGGCCAATTACGGGCGATGGAACGCAGGGCGTGGAGCAGGTCGGCCTTGTTGTCCATGCGGAAAAAGAGAAACGAAACAAGTCCAATGCCGAGGGCGAGCTGGAGTAGCGAGATTAGGCGCTTCTTCATTGGTCAGACCTCTTCCAGAATGTCGGTTAGCGTTTTCCGGAAGGGAATCTCCGGCTTCCATCCCGTGGTTTGCTCCATAAGCGTAGCGGTGAGCAGGGGTGCACGATCGGTGGGACGGTAGAGTTCCGGGTCGACCTCGATAGTCGGGCTGACGTTCGCCGCCTCGCAAAGTGCATCAAGGATCCACTGGATAGACATGCGCTCTTTGGATGCCACGTTGTAGGCCTGTCCCTTCTTGCCTTGTTCGATCAGGAGCCGGTAGGCACGCACGACATCGCGTACATCCATAAAGGTGCGCTCGCTGGCAAGGTTGCCGACACGCATGGTGGCAGCTTGGGTGCCCTCGGCGATGCCCTTGATCTGCTTAGCAAAGGCCGCTACGACGAACTCGGGAGACTGTCCGGGCCCGGTGTGGTTGGCGGCTCGGGCTGTCATGGTGTGCATATGGTAGTCGCGTGCATAAGCCAGTGTCATCATGTCAGCAGCCGCTTTCGAAACCGCGTAGATTCCGATGGGGCTCAGCGGGGCTTCTTCGTCGATCGGCTTCTCCGTCTCCGAGTTACCGTAGACGTATGAGGTCGATGCCAGAAGCACGCGTGCCTTCGGAGCTTCGGCTCGCAGGGCTTCAAGAATGTGGGCCGTTCCGAGGATATTCGTGTTGAGCATGAGCTCAGGGTTCGTGCGGCCGACAGGAGGGGATGCAATGCCTCCAAGATGAATGCATGCTTCCGGCTGAAGATGGCAGACTGCAGCGTGGACGTTCCGGGCGCTGGTGAGGTCGGCGCACAGCGCGTCAGCGATACCCTCCGGGCAGTTGTTCACGGATAGGTCTACGCCGACGACTTCATGACCCGCCTGAACAAGCTCGTTCGTGAGAAAGTGTCCGACGAAACCACAGATGCCGGTGACTAAGATGCGCATGTATCACTCCATACCGATTTCAGGTGATTGAGCCCTTCCACCACGTATTCTGCCGGTGTACCGGGGCGTGGCTCCAGAACCCAGAGTTTGGCATGATTTGCCGCATTTCTGAAGTCTGAAAAATTGATGTTCCCGCGCGGGGGCATCTGGTGGTCCCCGGCGGGGGGCTGTACGTCGTGAATGTGCATGCCGGCGAGGTGAGGTGCGAGCTTGTCGGCCCAGCGCTGGTGGCTGATGAATCCCAGGTTTTGGCGGACCTGGCCATGTCCCATGTCATGCCAGTAGCGTATCCATGGCGAGTCGAACTTGGCTAGAATGGTCTCCAGTTCGGGCTCAGTCGGTATTGCCTCCCATGAGGGCAGGTTCTCTAGGGCGATGGGAATGGCCGCATCCCCCAGCACAGGGAGCAGCTCTTCGAGGGAGCGGCAGAGCTGGTCGATATAGGGGGGAGCCTTCTTCTCGCGCTCCATGAGGAGTTTCAGTTTCAGCTTCTCATACTTGGCATCGTGTTGCTTTCCATCTTCGGCCAGGGCGATCAGTTTCCGTGTGTGTCGACGTGTGCGGACGTTTCCGGCGTGAGCAACAACGGCTTCTGCTCCGACTTCAGCCGCGAAGGCAATGGTGTTGCCGGTATGGCGGACCGCGCTTTTGCGTTCTTGTTCATCCAGGCTACTGAGCGAGAACAGTTCAGGGTGTCCTTGCGGGGCCATAATTGGCACGGGGCAGTAGTTGTGCACGCTAGAACAGGTGATCTGACCGGATTCCAGGCGGTCCCGGACGCCAGGGACGAGGGACTGTCTCAGGTCGTAGCCGAGCTCTACACGGGAGAAGCCAAGCTCAAGGATCTCGTCAATGAGCGACTCTCCGGTGTTGTGGCGGTAGGTGTTCCAACGTGTCGAGAGTGAGAATTCCATAGAAAAGACGAAGCTCCCACGCATAGCGAGGGAGCTTCGGGGTTATACGGTTTATGGGCTATTTGCCGGAGAGTACCCGGGACCGTGCGCGGGCAGCCTTACGGCGGCGTTGCTCGCTAGGTTTCTCGTAGTAGCGATTGGCACGAAGCTGTTTCATCATGCCTTCTTTGTCCAAGATCTTCTTGAGTCGACGAAGAGCCCGTTCCACGGGTTCGCCTTTCTTCAATCTTACTTGAATCATACTGTCTATCACCATCCCTTCGAGACCCGGGCAGTGCCGTGCACCTGTTACCCTTCGGTCTGGTTGCGAGCGGAACCGTAGGAAACAGCGGCTAGCGTGTCAAGGCTTCCCCACACCAAGACAATTCTCCCGTCTCAGCGCAAAAAGCCAATACCGAAGTCCCATTGCTTTTTTCGGATTGTCCGCGTATACATATAGGCGTGAGCATGAACGCAAGAAAACCGTACTTTTGGCTGATGGCGTGTTTCGTTGTTGTCGCGCTAGCGGGCTGCCGCCGAACGGGGCGCATGGATGATCGGGACCGGAACTACCGGATCGTAGTCAAGGCCTACGAGATGTCCAATCAAGGCGAGTATGATGCCGCTATTGCTCTTTTCAGCAAGGCCCTCGAAGCCTACCCTAAGCTTGCGCGCCCGCACCTGGATTTGGCGATCCTGCTTCAGGAGAGGCAGCTGGATCATGTCAGGGCGATTTACCACTACTCACGCTACATGGAACTGCGGCCGGGGTCCGAGAAGGAGGACATGATTGAGAGTCGCATCCGGCAGTCGGAGCTTGCGTTCGTAGCGATTCATGCCAAGCAAACACAGCGAGATAGAGTTTCTGTCCGTGAGCTCGAAACCATGAACAATGAACTCAGAATCAAGAACAACTCTCTGGGAAAGCGCGTCAGAGCGTTGGAACGAGAACTCGATGTGTTGCGTGAGACGCAACGTCAGCGCTACAAGGCTGAGGTCGTTGGAGGGGACGCTGCCGTGGCAGAGCCCCTGATGTCGTCTCCGTCATCTGCAGAAGCACCGATTGCTTTGGTGGCGCCCCCGTCTTCGGCCGAGGCACCTGTGGAAACGCCGACACCGCCGGAGCCTCAACCCGAGGTCGTGCCCTCCACTCCTGACATCTCGTCTGTTGCAATCCAACCCCCAGAGAGGGCTGAGACTCCTCTGCCGGCCCGCCCCACTTCTGTTGCTCCCGTCCGCCGTTCGGCGCCAGTTCCGGCTCGAGAGACGATCACCAGTCCGCCTGCTCCGGTCACGGCGGTGCCGGTGGTTCGCGATCCCGTGGTCCGGACTTATACTGTTCGTCGGGGGGATTCCTTGTCGAAGATAGCGTTCAAAGTATACGGTGACGCCACGCAGTGGCGGAGCATTCAGAATGCCAATCGCGAGTCTTTGGGGGAGTCTGTGAATGTTAAGGTTGGGCAGGTGCTCATTATTCCGTAAGGGAGTCGACTGTCGTCTGATAGCGTTTGGTTTTGTAGAGATGTTGGGGCAATCGCGCGAGATTGTCCACATGCGGGGAGAATGGCAATGAGTACAGATTTTTTCGATGATGATCTGTCCCGGAAGGCGGGTGCAAACGAACAGGCGTCGCAGGAGTCGTCCGCTACGCGAATGGCGAGACAGAAAGAGCAACTCACGAACCAGGTGGCGGATACGGCGGAGGAGATTGAACGCCTGCGTATGCGTCAGGATGAACTTGAACATGAGAAGACCTCGCTTGAAGAGCTAAACCGAAAGCAGGATGAATACGAGCGCAGCAAGAAGGACCTGATCGAGAACCTGTCCCGGAATATTGTGCTGATGGAGAAGGACGAGGTACTTGCAACTCGGATGGTGGAGCTCCTGTCGGCTTCTCGCTCGCGTTTCAAGGATATGCTCTCCGACATTCGTGATATCAAGGAGGAGCGTTGGGTAGATGGCGACTTTGAAGAGGAGCTGGACAAGGCTCTTGCCTTGGTTGAAGGCGCTCGCATGGAGTACAGCAAAGCGATTGCGAAGGTGGATGCCGAGAGCTGGCAGAAGGGGAACGGTGGCCAAGCGCAGCTCTCTACGCTGGAGGGGGCGGGCCGAGGGTCGCTTGCCAACAAGGGATTCCTGTTCTGGCTGAAGGTAGGGATTGCATTTACGCTCCCCACAATCATCGTTGCCCTGCTCTTGTTTGCGGGCTACATCTTGAGTCGTTTCCTAGGGCTGGCATAGATGGCGCAGAACATCAAAATGTGGTGGCGTGGTCGTCGGCAGTCCATGCCGCTTGTTCAGCGCGACATTACGCGTTTTTCGTCCGTTCGAGATGTGTCGCGGGCTGAGATTCTGGCGGATTCCAAACAGCGCCGTGGGCGCTTCGCGCAAAGCGATCAAGTGGCAACCTGTCTGCTGCGCCGCAACTATGCTTCTGCCTTGCCGGTTCGGCGTGAAATGCGCGTGGCGAGGAATCGCCGTCGCCTGAAACTGGCCTTTGTCATTGTCTGTACGTGGTGGGTGATAGGACGACTGCTGATGGTGTTTTGAGCGGCTGTTCTGTAGGTAGGCCTTTGTGCTGTGATGCCCCTTTGTGACTCTCTGGTGGCGCAAGAGGAGTGGCTCATGCGCGAGGCGCATACGAAGGGTCTGGCATCGGTCCGGCGATCTACTTCTCGCTTAGGTTAACCTCGGGAGGGCTCTCGGGATCTTCGGCTTGTACGTCTGCCGGGTCTGTCGGGGCTGGTTCCGGTGTAGCCGCCTCTGGTGTGGCCGTCTCGCTTGGGGGGGAGGGGGCTTTGCCGAGGGCTCTGCGAATCGCCTCTCCCAGCTCTCGTCGGGAAATGGGCTTGATGAGAAACTCGTTAATTCCGAGCTGCTCGGCTTTTTCCTCTGTGAGTTTTCCGCTGAAGCCAGAGCAGATGACGACGGGCAGTTCGGGGCGTATCTCGCGGAGGCGCATAGCGAGTTCGGACCCCGTCAGGTCGGGCATGACCTGATCGGTTACCAGAATGTCAAAGCCGTTCGGGTTTTCCTCAAAGATCTCTAGGGCCTTGAGGCTGTTTGATGTCACGACGGGTTCATAGCCCAGAGACGTGAGCATGTGCGTTGCCATCTTGGCAATGCCCTGCTCGTCATCGACGAATAGGATTCGCTCATTTCCGGAAGGCGGGGCTTCCCAGACGGTGGCCTCTTCTACAGGAAGCGCATCAGCAAGTGGTAGTGCGACGTGGAACGTCGACCCCTCGCCCAGCTCTGTGTCGAGGGCGATGCCGCCCCCGAGAGCACAGACAATGCCATGCACGACGGAAAGGCCCATACCGGTTCCCTCTCCACTTGGTTTTGTAGAGAAAAATGGGTCGAAAATCCGCTCTCGGATATCATCGGGTACGCCGCACCCCGTATCCTTGACCGAGATGCGCAGATAACTGCCCTTCTTGAGCTCCGGGAATTCCTGTCGGTGTCGCCACCCCATGTTGAATTGTGTCAGACGAATGTCGAGGGAGCCCGTTTGGCCTTTCATGGCATAGGCCGCATTGGTGCAGAAATTCGTTAGTACTTGGTGGACCTGTGTTGGGTTGGCAAACACCAGGTCTTCTTTGACGCGTACCACGTGGGTTACGGTGATGTCCGAAGGCAGTCCTGCGACTTGCTGTTTGGCCACTTCCTTGACGATGGGGGACAGGTGAATGAGTGTCTGGGCTTCTTCGGATTGGCGGCTAAACACGAGAATCTGGTGGACGAGTTCTTTGGCTCGCATGGTTGCGCTTCGAATTTCCCTCATGAAGTCGTGCATGCGCTCGCCGGGCGGTGTGAGCTCCATCCCAATATCGGAATAGCCAAGGATCGGCGTGAGAATGTTGTTGAAGTCATGGGCGATTCCGCCTGCCATCGTACCGATCGCTTCCATCTTTTGTGCCTGACGCAATTGGGCTTCGCGAAGCTGGAGTGCGGCTTCGGCTTCACGGCGTTCTGTGATATCCTGAACCTGTATGAGATAGCCGAGAGGGTTGTGTTCGTGGTCCCGACCGAGGTTGTTGAATAGAATGTCAAAGAAGGCCTTCCCGCGTCTACTGCTGACGAGCGCACGTGAATCCAGGAGTTTGTCGAAGTCAAACACGACTTCGCAGTGAACGGTCTGTCCGCGATTGATGCCCTCTTTTGCCGAGGCCGGGAGAAAAGGACTATCGAAGATGTCGAGCTTTCCGAACTCGCCGCTGTCCGGGGCTCCAAAGATGCGAAGGCAGGAGAGGTTGACATTGATGAGTGTGCGTTGGGCCGTGTAGGTCGCTGCGCCGATTGGCGACGAGGCAAAGAAGTCCTTGAAGCGCTGCTCGCTTGCCCGCAACTCCATCGCTGCTTTCTCGCGTTCGGAGAGATCACGGATGGTGCATACGACCATGCGCTCGGTTTCGCTGAAGCGGTGTGCCGTAATCTCGGCGGGGATGCGTCGCCCGCTCTGAGTAACGAGGCTGGAGTTATAGACGACAGCCTCGCCTGTCTGAACGCGCTTGATCAGGTTCTGTATGTTGCGCGATGCAAAGACGCTGTCACGCGCCAGCATCTCTGTGTTGGAGAGGGTTAGCAGCTCGACATCAGTATGAGAGCGTTGGACCTCCGGTTCATGAACCGTCTCAATCTCAAGTGGCGTCATGCTGAGCAACTGGTCTCGACTGTACTCGAGGATTTCGCAAGTGGCATCATTGGCAGCGAGGAACTGTGTGGGTTTGTCCTCGTCGGTGATACCGTAGACCAGAACCATATCGCGTGCGCTGTCGAAGAGCTTTTTAAACCATGCGGACTCGCCGTAGGCCGCCTCGCGAGCCTCCTCGCCCTTGGTGAGCGCTGTGCGCAAATGGTCTCGCTCGTCGGTAATTTCCGCAAAAGCAGCTCGATTTCGTTTCCGATCTCTCCATGACCAGATGCACGCGGCAACCAGCACGAAAAATGAGATAGCAAGAAATATGTTTTGGACGACAAACATTGATAGCCCTTTTAAGGTGTTCGATCAGTATCCATGACTGGCAGATGGAAATCAAGCGTTCAGGGAAGGTTGGCTATGTAGTCATAGAGCCGGTTCACGCCTGCCCTGAATGCCCTGAGACTATAGCACTCCTGTGCCAGCATGCGTGCTTGAGATCCGAGTCGCTCCCGCCGCTCTTTCTGCTGTAGCAGTGTGCCCATTCCCTCGGCCATCGCTTCGCACGTCGGGGGGACGAGTTCTGCGACATCGCGATTGAGGACCTGCGTGTGAGTGGGCAGATCCGTCGCCAGAATGGCGCGATTTGCATCCAGATAGGAGTAGATCTTCATGGGTGTGTTTGCTCCCTGTGTGCGGGGCGAAACCAGAATGTCGGCATCTTGGAAGAGGTCGGGCATGTGGCTGAGCGGGCGAGGTCCGAGAAAATGAACGCGGCTGGCGATGCCGAGCGTGGCGGTTTTCTCGCGGTATTTCTCTATATCGTCCGCCCGTCCGCCCGCGATAACAAGATTCGCGTCGGGGTTCTTTCTCCCGGTGAGTGCAAAACTCTCCAGCATGAGGTCGATGCCCTGATAGGACTCCAGGTTTCCGAGATAGAGGAGTGTCGGGCCTTGAATCTGCAGCGCTTCGCGAAAGCCCCGTTCGGGGCGGCGTGTGGGCACCTCGGGGAGGAGCGAGATGTCGCGGAGGACCTCAATGTGCTTTGCCCCCATGGTACGGGCTGCATCGGCCAGGGCATCGCACATGGGTACGATAGCGGCCGCTGATCGAATCGCGCCGGCCTCAAGTGCTCTCATGATTGGAAGGATTGGTTTGGCGATTGGAAGCTTGTCGGCGATCTGCTGCGGCATTGAGGAATCCATGTCAAAGATGTAGGGAATGCCATGTTTCTTCCCAATACGGCGCGCCATAAAGACTGACTCCTCAACAGCATGGATACAGTCGTAGGCGTGTTTCTCCGCCATAGCAGCAGCCATGGGGTACATGGCGGCATCACAGATGAGCTTCTTGATAGAGAATCCGGGACGAACGCCGCTCGCGAATCGGGGGGGCGCAATTCGGTGAATGCTAACATCGCCGGCATACGGGCGGTCTTCCCCTTCGTGATAGGTGAGGATATCCACCTGTTCGCCACGCTCGGACAGGGCCTTGGCCAGCAGGTCCACGGCGATAGGGGTTCCGCGTTCCTGGTAGAATGGATGCGGGGCCAATAGAAGAATCCGCATCGGTCAGTTCCGTTCGGCTGTACCAAAGAGCTTTCGCAGTTTCCCGTAGCCTAGAAACTGGTCAACGAGAAAGGTCTTGGCGTATTGGACGGGGACCCCGCCCACTGTCTTCTGGCAGAGGCGATCACACTTGCTGCAAAGCTCAAGTGAATCCAGGTCTTCACGGAAAGCCGATCGCAATTTGCGATACGGTTCGCCATTCCAAATGTCGCGCAATGTGGCGTTGCGCACATTGCCCATGACCATTCTCGCCTCGAAGTCCTGGGGGCAGGGCGTGACGGTGCCGTCGGCGCAGACGACCATGGCATACCATGGGAATGTACAGCAGTCGCGCACACGCGGGCGCTCCGCCGATGCGGCGCTGTCCTGAGCCCACGTATACTCTTCCTTTTCGATGACTTCGTCTACCCCCGCATCGAGAAGTCGCTGACGCATGGCATCTATATTGTCCTGAGATGCTTCCTCGTCCGGTTCCTTGAACCGAATGCGCTCCACCACAATATAGGGTTTCTTTAGTTTTCGCTCCCGCTTCCGACAAGCCAGGTAGAGAATGTTCTCAATGGTTTTTTCGAATGATGCCCCCTGGCGAACCTGTTCGTAGGATGCCTTTTCGAAACCGTCGACGGAGAAAGAGACCATGCTTGGGGCCGCATCGAGCAGCTTGTCAGCGCGGCCGCTTGTCAGCATCGTGCCATTGGTATGAAACCGCGTCCTGATTCCCTCCTCCTCTGCATAGCGGATCATGCTGAAGAGTTGTGGATTGATGAAGGGCTCCCCTCGATGGTGTAGGTACATGTCGCTTGCAAAGGAACTTGCCTCATCTACGATCTTCTCGAAGAGATCGAGATCCATGATCGCTTTGTTCTCAGCGGGCAGATCCTTGTTGGGGCACATCGTGCACTCAAGGTTGCAGAGGGTTGAGGTCTCAATCCACAGCCGAACCGGCATGGAGTGAACCGTTTCGCGCTTTCGCTTGTATTCGGCCAGCGTGCGTCCAAGTCGAAAAAAAGCCACCGGGGTCTTCATTTTTGGTACGTCTCCTCGTTGCTCATGAGTCACCCTAGTTGAAGTGTGCTATGGTGGCAAGAACGACGTTGCGAGGACTTCTCTCGCTTCTTGCGGGATAGCACAGGGCGGAGATCCTTCGGTCCGCGACGTCCGTCGGGATGCGAGCACTTCGCTCAGGCGGTCAATTCCCTGGCGTTTCCGTCACAGCGACCGTTGTCGAAGGCGCGCCAAATGCGTGCTCGGCCTGAAGATGTGACAAATATGTTGTCTTAATAGCCGTATGCTTACATAATTGTATTTCTTGGCATTGAGGGCCGGTAGACGGTGTGCATATCTAAGTGGCGTTATATAAGTATGTTACGTCGTGCTGTGTCCGTGAATGGTTGAATTGGCATGGATGCTGCGATAGGACACTCAACCGAGGACGTGCATACTTAAACGTTTGACAGGTTTGTCCTGTCGGGGATTTTACTGAAAGTTGCAGAATTGGAAAGGGATGCGAGATGAGTGATGCAAATGGTGCGACGCTGACGGAGTTTTATGGGGAAAGTGTTTTCAGCCCCAAGGTGATGCGTAACTACTTGTCGGATGCCGCCTTCGGCTCTCTTAGCGAGACCATCCGTATGGGGAGTGCTCTGGATTCGAGTATCGCTGATGAGGTTGCGGATGCCATGAAGACGTGGGCGTTGGAGAAGGGAGCCACGCATTTCACGCACTGGTTCCAGCCGTTGACGGGCGCGACTGCCGAGAAGCACGACTCTTTTGTCGTTCCTGACGGCGAGGGAGGTGCCCTTCTGAAATTCTCGGGCAAAGAGCTCATTCAGGGCGAGCCGGATGCTTCCAGTTTTCCTTCCGGTGGTCTACGGGCAACCTTTGAGGCCCGGGGTTACACGGCTTGGGACCCAACCAGCCCGGCGTTCCTCAAGGAAGGACCAAATGGTGCGACGTTGGCAATTCCAACGGCATTCTGTGGCTACCATGGTGAGGCCCTGGACAAGAAGGCGCCACTGCTGCGCTCGATGCAGGCCCTGAACACGCAGATCTGCCGTCTGGGTGAGTTCTTCGGAATCGATTCTGACGACAAGCGCTCGCAGGCAACCCTGGGCGCTGAGCAGGAGTACTTCCTGGTTGATCGCGATTTCTACGAGGAGCGTCTTGACTTGATCCAGACCGGACGCACGCTGTTTGGCCGCAAGCCGGCGAAGCATCAGCAGCTTGATGACCACTACTTCGGTGCCATCAAGTCGCGCGTGATTGCGTTCATGACTGATCTGGACCGTGAGCTCTGGCGCTTGGGCGTTCCGGCCCGCACCCGTCACAATGAGGTCTGCCCCGCGCAGTTCGAGATTGCCCCCATGTTCGAGAGCCTGAACTTGGCTGTCGACCACAACATGATCATGATGGAGACGTTGCGCAACGTGGCAGAAGCGCATGATTTCGTCTGTCTTCTGCATGAGAAGCCGTATGCCGGCGTGAATGGTTCCGGCAAGCATAACAATTGGGCTGTCGCCGGTCCGGATGGTAAGAATTGGCTGACACCGGGTGACAACCCGCACGAGAACGCGAAGTTCATGACGATGATCGTGGCGCTCATGAAGGCGGTTGATACCCACGCCGATCTCTTGCGCTCTGCGGTAGCAACGGCGGGCAACGACCACCGGTTGGGTGCGAACGAAGCACCGCCGGCGATTATCTCGATCTTCCTTGGCGAGCAGCTCTTTGATGTGATTGAGCAGCTTGAGAAGGGACCGGCAAGCAGCTCGAAGTCGGGAGGCGAGCTCAAGCTTGGTGTCACGGCACTGCCGACCCTGCCCCGCGATGCGACAGACCGTAACCGTACGTCACCGTTTGCCTTCACGGGCAACAAGTTCGAGTTCCGTGCTGTCGGCTCTGAGCAGAGCTGCGCCGGACCGAATGTCGTGCTCAACACGATCGTATCCGAAGCTCTGGACGAGATTTGCACACAGCTCGACAGCGATGTTGCCGCCGGCAGGGATTTCAATGAAGCCCTGCAGGCGATCCTGTCTGAGACCGTTAAGCAGCATAAGCGCATCCTGTTCAACGGCGACAACTACACGGATGAGTGGGTTTCAGAAGCTGAAAAACGTGGGCTGCCGAACTTGAAGAAGACGCCGGAAGCGCTGAAGTCGATGCTGACCGAGAAGTCCATAGCCGTATTTGGGAAGTACAACGTGCTTTCCGAAGCGGAGCTGAAATCCCGCTACGAAGTCTACAGCGAAGCCTACGAGGAGCAGGTGGCCATTGAGGCTCGCTGCGCCATCACGATGGCGAAGACTGCCATCGCCCCCGCCGCACTTGAGTATCAGTCGGAACTGGCTGAGACGATCAAGGCAGTTGAAGCCGCTGGCGTTAGGGATGTGGACGGCACACGCGATCTTCTGAAGGACGTTTGCGCAGAGACCAGCAAACTCCTTTCAGGAATTAAGGCGCTTGAAGCCGCAGAAGCCGCAGGGGAACCGCTGGCGACGCTGGGAACAATGGATTCTCTGCGCGAAGCCGCCGATGCACTGGAAGGCCTGGTTCCGGACAACATCTGGCCGCTTCCGTCCTACACAGAAATGTTGTTTATGTTTTGAAGGTTTAGGTTAACCGAACACTCATGTTAAGGGAGCTGGCCCGCCGAAAAGGCGGCGTCGGCTTCTGCAGCATAAACATGCTTGGATTTGCAGGGTGTCAGCATCTGGCATATGATTTCCTGCTTCTTGAGTACAGACCAAGGTCCAGGTGGTTTTGCTGGTATTATCGAGGGTGTTGTAGGGAGAGACGATGGACAATCAACAATATGCTGGCCAACAGATGCAGCTCAAGCCGCTGGGGCTCTATGACCCAAGCTATGAGCATGATGCCTGTGGTGTTGGCTTCGTCGTCAATATGGACGGTGACCAGAATCACGCGATTATTGAGAAGGGGCTGGCGATTCTCAAGAATCTGAGTCACCGTGGAGCGACCGGTGCCGACGAGAATACTGGCGATGGCGCGGGCATTATGATCCAAGTCCCGGATGTATTCTTGCGCGAGGAATGCAAGGGGCTCAAGATCAAGCTACCCAAGGCCGGCACCTACGGCGTTGGGATGTTCTTCCTTCCGCGGGATGACGCGCAGCGACAGACGTGCATGGAAATTGTTCGGGCGGTCGTTGAGGATGAGGATGGTGTTTTCCTGGGATGGCGCGAAGTGCCTACCGATGGCAGCGTTCTCGGCGTGCGTGCTCGGTCGGAACAGCCCGTTGTCATGCAGGCATTCGTGACTGTCAAGGGCGTCACGCAGGATGCGTTGGAACGCAGGCTTTACATCATTCGGAAACAGATCGAGAAGCAGGCTTTGCCGGTGGTTGACGGTGACCGTGAGGCCTTCTATGTCCCGAGCTTTTCGTCGCGCACACTTGTCTACAAGGGGCTGATGATGGCCTCGCAGGTGATGCCATTCTATGCTGATCTGAATGCATCCTCCTTGGTCAGTGCACTAGCCGTCGTGCATCAGCGCTACAGCACGAATACGTTCCCTTCGTGGTCATTGGCACAACCTTTCCGCTACCTGGCTCACAACGGTGAGATCAATACCCTGCGCGGAAACCTGCGCTGGATGCGTTCGCGCGAGCAGAACTTTAAGTCGGATCTCTTCCGTGGTGACATCGAAAAGATCGTGCCGGTGATCGAAGAAGGCGGTAGCGATTCTGCGAGCCTTGACAATGCACTTGAGTTGCTGGAGCGCGGAGGACGGTCGTTGTGGCATTCCATGATGATGCTGGTTCCGCAGGCCTGGGGGGAGTCCTATCCTATGGGACCCGACCTGCGTGGCTTTTTCGAGTATCATGCCGGACTCATCGAGCCGTGGGACGGCCCCGCGGCCGTCGCCTTTTCCGACGGCACCCACATCGGCGCTCTGTTGGACCGCAATGGCCTGCGTCCCGGACGCTATGCCATCACAAAGGATCGCGAAATGGTCTTCGCATCGGAAGCCGGTGTCTTGGATCTTGATCCCGACAATATTGAAGAATGCGGTGCCTTGAGGCCCGGGCAAATGGTGCTTGTGGATATCGAGGAACGGAGAATCGTCCGTGACTACGAGCTCAAGATGCGCTTGGCTCGACGCCAGCCCTATCGCAGGTGGGTTGAGGAGAACCAAGTTGCGATTCATGGTTTCTTCAATGCGGTGGCCCCCCTGAATCCGGATCGTGAAGCCCTACAGGAACAACAACGGTTGTTCGGATATACCCGAGAGGACCTGCGCCGCATCTTGGATGTTATGGCATCCGAGGCCCATGAGCCCGTGGGATCAATGGGGTCGGACCAGCCTTTGGCTGTTCTGTCGGAGAAACCGCAGGTTCTTTACTGGTATTTCAAACAGCTCTTTGCACAGGTGACGAATCCCGCTATTGACCCGATTCGCGAAGAGCTTGTGATGTCACTGATGACGTACCTGGGTTCGCCGGATCAGATTCTCAAGGAGGTTCCTCAGCACGCGCAGTTGGTGAAGCTGCGGCATCCGATTCTATCCAACGAGGATCTTGGCCGTATCCGGGGACTCACGGATAAGCGTTTTGCTTCCCGGACACTGAAAATGGGATTTGCTATTGACGGTGGAGGTGATGCGCTTGAGGCGGCATTGGACAAGCTCTGCGAGCGGGCGGCTTCCGTCGTGCAGGCCGGATACCGCAATGTCATTCTGAGTGATCGTGATCTCCCGGCGGGCCAGGCTCCCATTCCGGCCGTACTCGCCGTATCAGCGGTTAACCAGCATCTGATTGAGCGCCGGCTCCGAACCAGCAGCAGCCTGATCGTCGAGACGGGGGAAGCTCGCGAAGTTATGCATTTTGCGGTTTTGCTTGGCTACGGTGCATCGGCCATCAACCCCTATGTGGCCTTCGATAGTGTGGCCTATATGGCGATCACTAAGCACCTCTCGGAAGAGGTCGGTGTGGCCAAGGCAATCGAGAACTATGTAACGGCGGTGTGCAAGGGACTGCTCAAGACGATGTCGAAGAATGGTATCTCGACGCTGCGTAGTTACCGGAGTTCGCAAACCTTCCAGATCATAGGAATCAGCAAGAGCGTGGTCGACAAGTACTTTGTCGGCACATCGTCGCAGATCGAGGGCATTGGTCTGGATGAGATCGCAGCTGAAACGAAAGCACGCTACGAGTCTGCTTACGGCCGGAAGCCGGGTGATTCCTCGCTCTTGCCACACGGAGGGCAGTATCAGTACTCCGCCGACGGGGAACGACATTTGTGGAGTCCGGATTCCATTCGTCTACTGCAATCAGCCACTCGCACGAATGATAGCGATCTCTATAGGCAGTATGCGGCACTGATTAACAATCAGGAGAAAGAGCTCAGTACGCTGCGCGGCATGTTCCGCTTTAGAACATGTAAGCCCATTCCCATTGAGGAGGTCGAGCCGGTTTCTGAGGTGGTCAGACGTTTTGTGACCGGGGCGATGTCGTTTGGCTCGATCAGCCGCGAGGCGCATGAAACGCTGGCGATTGCGATGAATCGACTGGGGGGAATGAGCAATAGCGGTGAGGGAGGGGAAGACCCTGCTCGCTTTGAACCATTGCCCAACGGCGACAGCCGCAACAGCGCAATTAAGCAGATTGCCAGTGGCCGGTTCGGTGTCACGGCAGAGTATCTCGTGAATGCCCGCGACTTGCAGATCAAGATCTCGCAGGGGGCCAAACCCGGCGAGGGTGGTCAGCTTCCGGGGCACAAGGTGAACGACGAGATTGGGCGTGTCCGCCACTCGACGCCCGGTGTGACGTTGATCTCTCCACCACCGCACCATGACATCTACTCGATTGAGGATATCGCCCAGCTCATCTACGACCTGAAGAATGCCAATCGCGATGCACGAGTCTCCGTGAAGTTGGTATCCGAGGTCGGCGTCGGTACCGTGGCAGCCGGTGTGGCCAAGGGGCATGCTGATATGATTCTGATTGCGGGCTATGACGGAGGTACGGGGGCATCGCCGCTTTCCTCGATCAAGCACGCCGGCGGGCCCTGGGAGCTTGGCCTGGCAGAGGCGCATCAGACGCTGCTTCTGAATGGCCTGCGGAACCGAGTGCGCCTGCAAGTCGATGGCCAGCTCAAAACGGGTCGCGACGTGGTGATTGGGGCGCTGTTGGGTGCCGAAGAATTTGGGTTCGCAACGGCCCCGCTGGTGGTCTGTGGCTGCGTCATGATGCGGAAGTGTCACACGAATGGTTGCCCCGTGGGCGTGGCCACGCAGGACCCCGAGCTTCGCAAACGCTATGCGGGCAAGCCGGAATACGTCGTGAACTTCCTGACGATGATCGCCGAGGAGGCGAGAGAGATCATGGCGGCGCTGGGAATCCGCACGATTGATGAACTCGTAGGACGGAGCGACCTTCTTGAAGTCAACGATGCAATTTCCTTCTGGAAAGCCAAAGGGCTGGATTTCTCTAACGTTCTCATGGCCCTGGATGCAAAGCCCGAGGATCGCCGTTGTACACAGGAGCAAGATCACGGTCTGGCGACGGCGCTGGACAACGCGTACCTGACGGATGCCTGTGCTGCGATGGATGCGGACAAACCATTCGTGGCGGAAACGAGAATCCGCAACGTGCACCGTACCGTGGGCACGCTGGTTTCCAGCGAGATTGCCAAACGGTTCGGCAATGCCGGGCTGCCGGATGACACGATTACATTGAAGTACAGTGGTGCGGCCGGTCAGAGCTTTGCGGCTTTTGCTGCACGCGGCCTGACGATGGTACTTGAAGGGGAAGCCAACGACTATGTCGGCAAGGGGCTGTCGGGCGGAAAGGTTATCGTAAAGCCTTATGCTGGCGCGGATTATGATCCAGCCAAGAACATGGTGGCCGGTAATGTTGTACTTTACGGGGCGACGGGCGGTGAAGCCTATCTCAACGGGCAGGCCGGGGAACGGTTCGCCATTCGCAATAGTGGCGCCACAGTTGTTGTGGAGGGAGTCGGTGATCACGGTTGTGAGTATATGACCGGCGGGTGTGCTGTGATTCTTGGATCAACGGGTGTGAACTTTGGCGCCGGTATGAGCGGCGGGATTGCCTATATCTACGATGAGACGGGCAACTTCGACAACCAATGCAACCTGGACACACTGGATTTGGAGCAGGTGAAGCTGGACGCCGACCGCGAACACTTGAAGCAGCTACTCGAGAACCACGTTCGGTATACGGGTAGCCCGAAGGCACAGCAGATTATCGAGAACTGGGACCTGAGTATTCCGCGCTTCATCAAGGTCTTTCCGATGGAGTACAAGCGTGCGCTGGGCAAGCTTAGCCGTGAGGACGAGGCAATCGAACGCGGTGAACCGGTACAGCAGTAGGGAGTTAAGCAATGCGGCATAGAGAACGCGGCTTTATAGAAGTTTCCCGGGAAGATCCCGGGTATCGGCCGAAAGACGAACGCGTCAAGGACTACCGCGCGGTCGAGGTGCGACTGTCAGACGCTGATCTGCGCGAGCAGGCAGCCCGCTGCATGGATTGCGGCATCCCGTTTTGCCAGAGCGCCAATTCATCGGTGGGGTGCCCCGTCGTTAACGTGATTCCCGAGTTCAATGACCAGGTCTATCACGGCAAGTGGCGCGAAGCGCTTGAGTTGCTAACGGAAGGAAGTTGCTTCCCTGAGTTCACGGGGCGGGTCTGTCCGGCACCGTGCGAGGCCTCCTGTGTCTGTGGAATCAACACCGACGCGGTGACCATTCGGCAGATTGAACTCACGATCATTGAGCACGGGTTTTCACGCGGGTATGTTGATCCACGGATTCCTGAAGTGCGTCGCGATGAGCGGGTCGCCGTTGTGGGATCTGGGCCTGCGGGCCTGGCTGCGGCGCACAAGCTGAACCAGTCCGGATTCAATGTTGTTGTCTACGAGGCCGACCAGTATCCAGGCGGGATGCTGCGCTATGGAATTCCCGACTTCAAGCTGGAGAAATGGGTTGTCGAGCGGCGGGTTGAGCTATTGGAGAAAGAGGGGGTGGTGTTTGAGACCGGCGTCGAGGTTGGTGTCGACGTTTCTGCTCACTATCTCAACAAACGTTTTGATGCCATTTTGCTGGCGGGTGGTGCCCGCGGGCCTCGCGATCTGTCTGCCGAGGGTCGAGAGCTGGCGGGCATCGAGTTCGCCATGGATTTTCTCTCGCAGCAGAATATGCGCAATGGGAGCGAGGATGTTTCGCACTTGGAGGCGATTTCCGCCAAGGGCAAGCGCGTTGTTGTGATTGGCGGTGGCGATACTGGTTCGGATTGTGTCGGCACCTCCATTCGTCAAGGTGCGGTAAGTGTGCAGCAGTTTGAGATTATGCCGAAGCCACCAATGGAGCGTCCGGAGTCGACGCCATGGCCGCTCTGGCCAAACAAGATGCGCACTTCCAGTAGCCATCTCGAAGGTTGCAAACGCCAGTGGTCGGTGACGACGAACACCTTCACCGGCGAAGACCGTGTCGTAACCGGATTGGAATGCGCGGAGGTCAAGTGGGTCCTCTCCGAACCAGGAGGGCGCCCCGTTCCCAAAGTCGTTGAAGGTTCCGAGTTTGCAGTGGAAGCCGATCTGGTCCTGCTGGCCATGGGCTTCGTCAGTCCTGGTCATACCCAGCTTCTCGATGACTTGGGTGTCGATTTTAACGAGCGTGGGTTCGTAACCCGGCATCCTGAGAACGCGACCAGTGTTCCCGGCGTCTTCGTTGCCGGCGACATTACCGATGGCCCGTCGCTTGTTGTCCGTGCTATGCAAGATGGCAAGAACGCGGCCAAGGGCATCACGGCATTTCTTGGCTGCTGATGCCCTGAGTTCGACTATCGGTATACGTCTTTCTGGTTTCCGATGGTGACAACCAGGACAACAAGTTCATTGTCTTGAATCTCGTAGATCACTCGGTACGCACCAAGGCGGATGCGCCAAGCTGGACGCCCGGAGAGTTTCTTGCAGCCGGAAGGCCGTGGGTCGCCGGCAAGTTTGCGAATTGAGTTAATGATGCGGGACTGCGTTTGTCTGTCAATCTTGGCGAGTTGTTTCTGGGCGGTACGCAGAATTCTAACTGCGTATGTCATTCGCCATATTCCTCTTGGATCTCGCGTACGGCGCACTCGAAAGGAATGGCCTCTTGCGTACCCGACTTGGCTGCATCGAATGCGCGAATGTCATCAAGGTTCTCAAGTTCATTAATGACTCGCTCCCACTCTGCAACAGGCAACAGAACCGCTTTGCGGTGCTGTTGGGCATCGACGACATACTCTGGATGTAATGTAACCATGGTTCTCACCTCGCTACCTGAAGTATGGCACGTCACTCTAATCCGGTCAATTTATCTCAAGGCGCTGGCTTCTTGCGTCGTGTTGTGCCCCCCCCCCCCTTGGGGAATGTTGCACTCAGGAATCAGGAGGCGAGTTCTCTGGTAGGTAGGTTCAGGGCATGATATGACATGCATAACCCCGATGGATTGAAGTGTGTTTGTGTGAGTGGCGCTACTTGAGGAGGCGAGGATGACGAGCGAAACCAGAGAGAGTCAGATCACGGACCTGTATGGTGAAAATGCCTTTAGCCTTCGCGTCATGCAGAACTACCTCTCAGACAGTGCGTTTGCCTCTCTGAGCAAAACGATTCGCATGGGCAGTGTGTTGGATGCTTCCATTGCGGACGAAGTTGCCGATGCGATGAAGACCTGGGCGCTGGAGAAGGGCGCCACACATTTTACGCATTGGTTCCAGCCGTTGACGGGCGCGACGGCCGAGAAGCATGACTCTTTCGTTGTTCCTGATGGCGAAGGCGGCGCGCTGTTGAAATTCTCGGGCAAAGAGTTGATCCAGGGCGAGCCGGATGCATCGAGTTTTCCATCGGGCGGCCTACGCGCCACGTTTGAAGCTCGCGGCTACACCGCTTGGGATCCCACCAGTCCGGCCTTTATCAAAGAAGGCACCAATGGTGCGACGCTTTGCATTCCCACCGTGTTCTGTGGCTACCACGGTGAGGCGTTAGACAAGAAGGCGCCCCTGCTACGCTCGATGGATGCCCTGAGCGTTCAGATCTGCCGATTGGGCGAGTTCTTTGGGGTAGAACCTAATGGCATGCGGGCGTGTGCGACGCAGGGCATTGAGCAGGAGTACTTCCTGGTTGATCGCAGCCTCTATGAGGAGCGCCTTGATTTGATTCAGACCGGTCGTACCCTTTTCGGCCGTGCGCCTGCGAAGCATCAGCAACTTGATGACCACTACTTCGGTGCTATCAAGAAGCGCGTTATCACGTTCATGACGGATTTGGATCGAGAGCTCTGGCGCTATGGCATCCCGGCCCGGACGCGTCACAACGAAGTGTGCCCGGCGCAGTTCGAAGTTGCGCCGATGTTCGAGACCCTCAATCTTGCCGTCGACCATAACATGCTGATGATGGAGACCCTGCGCAATGTTGCCGAGGACCACAACTTCATCTGCCTGCTGCACGAGAAGCCCTACGCCCGCGTGAATGGCTCCGGCAAACACAACAACTGGTCGGTGGACGGCCCTGATGGGAAGAACTGGCTGAAGCCCGGTGACAATCCGCATGAGAATGCCAAGTTCCTGACGATCATCGTGGCCTTGATGAAGGCGGTCGATACCCATGCCGATCTGCTGCGGGCATCGGTGGCGACTGCGGGTAACGATCATCGGTTGGGGGCCAACGAGGCACCCCCGGCGATCATCTCCATCTTCCTCGGGGAGCAGCTCTACGATGTCATCGAGCAGATCGAAAAGGGCCCAGCCACCAGCACGAAATCGGTCGATGCGCTGAAACTTGGCGTTACGGCATTGCCGACGCTGCCGCGTGACGCGACAGACCGCAATCGTACCTCGCCCTTTGCCTATACGGGCAACAAGTTTGAGTTTCGTGCCGTGGGGTCAGAGCAGAACTGTGCAGGCCCGAACGTCATCCTGAACACCATTGTGGCGGAGGCCCTGGATGATATTTGCACCCAGCTTGATGCCGATGTTGCGGGTGGCAAGGCCTTCACCGAAGCCCTGCAGGCAATTCTGTCAGCGACGGTGACGCAGCACAAGCGGATCCTGTTCAACGGTGACAATTACACGGATGAGTGGGTCGCTGAAGCGGAGAGACGTGGTTTGCCGAATCTCAAGAAGACGCCGGATGCGCTGAAGGCGATGCTAAGCGACAAAGCGATCGACCTCTTTGGCAAGTACAAGGTTCTGTCTGAAGCGGAGCTGAAGTCCCGCTACGAGGTATATAGCGAATGCTACGAAGAACAGGTGGCGATCGAAGCCCGTTGCGCCATCACGATGGCCAGGACCATGATTGCGCCGGCTGCGTTGGAGTACCAGGCTGAGCTGTCCGGGAGCATTCAATCCGTCGAGGCAACCGGCATTGGCGAAGCCGAAGAGCCGCGGGCGGTCCTGAGAGATATCTTCACCGAGACCAACAAGCTGTTGGCCGGCGTGCGGGCCCTCGAGGCATGTGAGAAAGCAGGCGACCCTCTCGAAACGCTCGCCGCAATGGAGGCCCTGCGTGAAGCCGCCGACGCGTTAGAGGGATTGGTGCCCGACAGCATCTGGCCGCTACCGACATATACTGAGATGATGTTCACGATCTAGGGGCCTGTCCATCCGTCTCGGCCAATCCTCTGCCCATTTGCGGGGCTTTTCCAGCGGGGGCGTGTGTGGTACACATGCGGCATGTTCGTGATCTTCCTTGTTCTGTGCATGTGGATAGTTGTGATGGTTGCAACGGGTCGTCTGTTGCAGCATGTCTGGCGTTCCGGCGGGGCGCCAGGCCTTCGCGGCTGCCTTCTCGGGCTGCTTGTGGCCCTTCTGTTTGGTGCCGCCTATTTTCGTCCACACGAGGATCTTTTCGGGGGACAGGATCAGGGCGCGTACCTCAATGCCGCCGTGACCTTTGCACGGACAAAAGCATTGAAGCACGTTGATCCGCTCCTGGCCGCGGTTGCGGAGGAGGATCGTGCGGCATTTCACTTTCGCAGTTCACGTAGCGGGCTCCCCACGTTGATGCACGCGCTGCGACTTGAGCGTGACACCTCGGCAAGGCAAGTGCCGTGGTTTCAGCCGGGCTTCTCGCTGCTCCTGGCACTGCCTGCGCTCTTTGGGTGCCCGACCGGGTGTCTCTATGTGACGCCGTTGCTGGCGATGCTCGTTGGTTTCTCGCTGTTTGCGCTGAGCCTAGCCCTCTGGCCAGCACGCCGCGCGCATGTGATCGCGCTGCTTGCCTTCCTGGCGATGCCGCTCGTTGTGTGGCATGGGCGGAATGCCCGAGCTGAAATTGCCGCATCCTACTTTCTCGTGTCGGGCGTTGCGTGCCTCGCACATTGGATTCGAGCGGGACGAGAGCGTAAATGGGATGCTGTGCTTGCGGGTGTGTGTCTAGGTCTTGCCCCACTATTCCATATCATGACAGCCCCGGTCTTGGCGTTGATTGTTGCGGCACTCATTGTGCGAATCGGGTTGGGATGCCTTCGACGGGACTATCCGCTCTATGGGGTGTTGCTTGGCGCTTCCCTGTTCGGAGCTCAATCACTCTGGATTACTGATCCTTACAAGCTCTCGCCACTGATCTCAAACCCCTATGTCATTGCTTGCGCGAGTCTTCTGGCGGCCGTTCTGTGGTCCGTGGGGAGGGGGTGTCGGCGGCTTCCTTCTCTCTCTCTGACCGGCTTTCAGCGTACCGCTCTTGGTGCCGCTCTTGTGGTTTTCGGGGTCATTCTCGTCGTTGGGATCCACCGACTGGGATGCTCTGACGGCCGAAGCCTCTTTGAATCGGGTCGCTTCCTGCGGGTTCTCGGGCTTGTTGATCTTCCCGGGTTTGTTCACCTCGTCCGCCTGCCTTTGGCGGTGGTTGCTCTATTTGGGTGGTGTTGCTGGGTATTCTGTGGTCGAGATGATGCGCTCTCCTCTGGAATTGCGGTCTCGGCGTTGCTGTTTTCCCTGGTGGGTGGGGTTGTCTCGGCGTCCCTGGGGTACAGCTCGCGCTACATGATGCTCTATCTGGCACCATTCGTGGCGATGAGTCTCGCGGCTGCTATCATGGCGTGTCGCGCCGGGTCAGATGCGTTCGCGGTATGGCGGATACGTGGCGTTGCGACGCTCGTCCTGTTCTCAATTCTGTGGGCTGTTCGTGTGCAGTGGCCAATGGTTGCGGAGCGTGATTACCCTGACTACACGTGCTTTGTCCAGCGTGTCGCCCGCCCTCTGCAGGGCGGCATCGTTCTGTGTGAGAGCTCGCGCGTGGCGACTGCGCTGAAGCATGTTGCGGGCATTGATGTGTTGGCCATAGATACAGGATCCTGTCGCGACTATGCGCGTATCGAGACGGGGTGGCAATCGGTGATGGCCGCTTTTCCAGATCGCCCAGTGTTCTTTGTCTCGCCCTTCGATTCGGCCCCCGTGAGCGAAGTGTTTGATTTCAAAGCGTGTGAACCGTTTCGATACGAGGGGAGTCGTTTGCGTTCGTCCGCAACAAAGATGCGAGACGAGAGTAGCCCCGTTGAGAAGCAGTTGTTCGTCTACCGCATGTTTCCGGCCTCGCCGCGGTTGGATTCCACCGCGCCCTTCGTTCGGGATATTCCACAGGTGAGTAGTATGGGGGTGCGCCGGTTCCATGACTGCCGCCCCACTTCTCCGAATCAAAAGGGGGTTCGGTTGCCCTCTGAGACGGGCGAATGGCTGCGGCTGGGCGATTTTCAGGGCACTGAGGGTTCTGATCGGGTGGGATTGGTGTTCGTGAGCGACTCTGAGCCCAGAGTTGAGGGCGCGGATGGCGGGGAGCTCTCGGTGTTGCCGCTACAATCACCGTGGTGGCTTGCTGTCGGTCCTCAAACCGCGGTCGAAGCAGGCATAAGAAGTCTGCAATCCAAGTCGCCAGTGTTTCTTGTGGATTGCTGGCTTCTGTCGTCAAGACCCCGGCCACTGGTTGGGTGGGACAGAAACCACGAACTTAAGGCCCTGGCCCTCGATGCGGTCTCAAGTCGTTGGATGGCCCAAGGCGCAGCAATTCTGCTTCCAGAACGCTCTCCTGGCACAATGTTTGCTTTGTTGATCAAGCTCAGTTTGGCGGAAGAGGCTGTGGATCCGCAGCTCAGGCTGGCAACCCGTTCCGGGGTGTCGAGCACGTTTGCGGCGGATTCCAGGGCAGGGCAGTTGAGGTGGTTTTTTCTCAATAGCGAGAATTGCGCCGCATCGACACCCCATTGGGATTGGGTGCGTATGGCTATGCACCCGCCTGCCCGTGTGTCTGGGACTGGTGCCGCGCGAGTTGGTGTTTTAGCAAGCGCGTGTGCCCTGCCCTTGACAGCCCCTCCCTGAGCTGGTAGATTCGGTGGCTAAGTAGGTGTTGCGATCTGGGGTTACATGGTGTGATGTCCGGGCGCATAGTGCCATCATAACAAAACAGCGATTCGCTGGAGGAGTAGACGAACATGACGTTGAGAACACAATTCACCGCCCTTGCGGCAGTAGCTTGCATTCTGGCCCCCTCGATTGGCTTGGCTCAGAGTGTGCCCACCATCGACAGTGTAGACCCTGTTCATGGAACGAAGCTCATGAGTACTGAAGGGTTCACCTACGAGGTCTCCGGGCCGACGGATTTGGCGAGTCTGCTCGTTGAGATCGCCCCTCAGGGCGGCGCGACCGCGATCACGCTGGATCTTCCGGTGAATGCGGCAGCACTTGCAGCCTACTACACCGCCAGCGGCAATCCTGAGTCACAGGGCATCGTGGCGCTTGCTGTTCAGAACACATCGGCTTCTCAGGCTGTATGGTCGATCGAATTCAACACTGCACACCCTGAATGGCAGGCCATGTTGGAAGAGGATCCGACAAGTAACGTGACGTTCACGGCGACAGCTACTGACATAACCCCGGCCACCGGTGGTACGACTACCGTCCACAAACTGGTCAACGCGGATCTCGTGGACTACGATTATGACGGGATGGCGGACAAGGCCCTCCGGATGCAATCGGGCGCCATTCGCTGGCTTCGCAGTAGCGATGCGGAAGCCAGTCCGGCTGGTGAGGTTGTCGAAGATGCCGTTGCCGTTGCCGGCGATTTCGATGGTGATGGCCGCGATGACCAGACTTGGTTTAAGGCCGAGGACAATCAGTGTGAATGGCACACCATTCCTTCGTCAGAGGGCGGTACACCGCAGGTTTTCTATTTCGGACCTGGAGATGGCTGCATTCCCGCAGTGGGCGACTTCGATGGTGATGGTGCCGATGATTTCGGTGTTCAGCGCCCGAGCGACGGCAAGATCATCCACTGGCCCTCGACTTCTGCTTCAAGAATGCGCGGTGCAGATCGTGCTGCCGCTGGTGAGACGGTTGTCTCTGGTTTCGGTGATGCCGAATCCGTTCCTGCAGTAGGCGACTACGATGGTGACGGCTTCTGTGACAACGTGTGGTACCGCCCCGGCCCAGGTCTCTGGCGGATGGATCGCTCTTCGGCAGGCTGGAAACCTCACACATTCGGTGGCGGGGATGGCTCCCTTCCTGCCCCTGGAGACTATGATGGTGATGGCAAGACCGACTTGGCAGTGCTACGGAGTGACAACCGCATCATGTGGATGGAGTCCAGCAAAGTTGGCTCACGCCGCCTTATGCCCCCCAACGGTGACCCGCAGCGTGTTGCCTGGCTTCGTCTGTTCGCGGATGCTGAATTCGTTCTGGCCGACTACAACGGCGATGGCATCTCAGATCCCACGTGGGTGAAGGCCAACGGAGATAGGCATCAGTGGTTCCATCGGATGTCCCGTCGCGATGGCGACACCGTGCGCTATGCTCGCACGAGCCCCGTC
>JABGOW010000436.1 GCA_018645275.1 Verrucomicrobiota bacterium | reverse complement strand
GTTCTCTGTTTTAAGGGCCGACGCTCGGGGTTCATGCCGGAATACATCGACCACCCTGTGAAGGATCAGAAGACGTGGGAAGAGAACATCAAGTGGAGGATGGATCCAACCACGGATGCGCGCTACATCGACCTTCCCGATCGGATGCAAAACGCCCGCGAGCAGGCCGCAAAGGGCATCATGATGACGCAGAACCTGGTCGGCGGCTACATGTACCTCCGCAGTCTGATGGGGCCGGAGGATGTGCTCTACAAGGTCTATGACGAGCCCGAGCTCATTCATGACTGCTTGAAGACCTGGTTCGATCTGGCGGACGCCGTCATCGCCCGGCACCAGGAATATCTGACGTTGGACGAACTCTTCCTGGCCGAGGACATCTGCTACAACAACGGCCCCCTGATTTCGCCGGACATGATGCGCGAGTTCCTCTTCCCCTACTACCAGCAGCTCATCGCGAACATACGCAGCCGGCAGATTGACAAGTCACGCCACCTCTACATTCAAATCGATACGGACGGCGACGCCGCCCCGGTCATTCCCGTCTACCAGGAGATCGGCATGGACGCGATGTCGCCCTTCGAAGTAGCCTCCGGCTGCGACGTCGTGGCACTTGGAAAACAGTACCCCGAGCTCGCCATGTTCGGCGGCATCGATAAGCGTATCCTGGCCGACAGCAAGGAAGCAATCGACCGTGAAGTCGAACGCATCCTCCCTATCATGCGCGAACGCGGCGGCTTCATCCCCACCTGCGATCACGGCGTCCCGGAAGAAGTGCCCTACGAGAACTACCTACATTACCGGAAGCGGTGCGTGGAACTGGGCGGGTGACCTGAAGCTTCAATTCGAACGCCGGACATCGAACATTCAACATCCAACCCTGGGTGCCATCCTGATCTTAAGTTGTCACTCGCATGGATTGTCAAAAGCTCCATATCGCTGCCGCACAGCACATTCGAAGCAGTTTGCGACAAAGGCCACGGAATAGTTAGTTTCGTTTCAGTTCACGACAAAGTTCACGATGCAGGGCGGATACTCCACTATTCCGTGAACTTCGTCGTGAACTACTTCGGTTAACTATTCCGTGATCTTTGTCGTCAACTGAAACGATCTCAGATTGGTTTCCCTACTGTTAAGTGACAACCTATTTCAGGACGGGACCGTGTTCGGTGTTCGGTCTATGTGGTGCCCTTCTTTCCTGAACACTGAATACTGGGCACTGAACACTCTTCACTGCAGAACGGAATGGCCCTACCCAGAGTGTTAGTACTTGCATTTTGCATGTTGGCACGGTACGTATAGAGGCTGCACTCAGCACTGTCCGGCCACTATCATCACGAGGAAGCTGCCATGCGAAGATCGGGAATTTTAGTCATCCTTGCCCTCTATACGGGGCTGCTGACACAGACCGAGGCGAACTCAGAGTTTGAGTCCGATTTGGCAACGGTAGCGGCCCTTGGTGACCTGACCAATGCGCCCATTATGTGGACCGACGACACTGACATGGCGGCGACAGGCACTGTCAGTGCTGGCGAAATGAAGGCAATCTACTTCGATGCGCTCGACTACACCGGCGCGCCGACGCGTGTCTATGCCTACGTAGGCATCCCTGCCGGGGCCAGCGCCGGTAGTCCGGTTCCGGGTGCGGTTCTGGTGCACGGGGGTGGCGGAACGGCTTACGCCGACTGGGTCACCGAATGGACCAATCGCGGCTATGCGGCTATCAGCATTGCTGTGGAGGGGCAGACGGATGAGCGGGTCGATGGCAAGTGGGTGAAACACGCCATGGCGGGACCATCGCGTGGTGCCCTCTATAACGACTCTCCGGATTCGCTCACGGATCAATGGATGTATCATGCCGTTGCCGACTGCGTGCTCGCCAACTCGCTCTTGCGTTCACTGCCGGAAGTGGACGCCAACAAGGTCGGCCTATCGGGCTTTTCCTGGGGCGGAGTCATTACCAGTACGGCGATCGGGATCGACAACCGCTTCACGTTTGCCATTCCGACGTACGGCTGCGGGCATCTGTATGATGCCAGAAACTACTACGGCCACAACTTGGCCAACAATGAGTCCTACAAGCAGATCTGGGATCCCATGATCCGAATCACGAATGCCGCCATGCCGGTGCTCTGGTTTTCGTGGCCTGAGGAGCCTCATTTTCCGATGGACAGTCTAGCCTACACCTACCATGGCGCTCCCGGACGACGCATGGTCTCGCTGAAGCCGGGCATGGGGCACGGCGGCAACTGGCACAGCCCGGAAAGCTATGACTTTGCCGACAGTATCATTAGCAGTGGCGCACCGTGGTGTGAGCAGCAGAGCATCAGTCTCGTTGGCAGCACGGCGACAGTTGTTTTCAACTCAACCAAAGACCTGAATAGCGCCTCGCTTATCTATGCAACCGAGAATGATGAGATTACGACGGATATCAGCACCAACATGGACTGGACAGAGACACCTCTCAGTGCACCGGTGGAAGCTCCCGCCGGCACGTGGACGGTGACGGCGACGGTTCCCGGAAATGCGACTGCCTGGTTCATCAATGCAAAGGCGACGGGCAGCGACACCAACGATCTCTATGGCTACACGACTGCGGACCTGACCGTCAGCTCGGACTACCAGGAGAACATCGACCTGATCCTGTCGCCCGCCGATGCGCTCACGATCGAGCATCTACTGGCAGACGACCAGACGAGCGGCACGGTCGACCTGTCCTATACGGGGCCGGCCAACGTCGAGATCAGCAGCATTGCGATCAGCGATCAGTCGCATCCGGGCGCCTTCACTAATCTCACGGCGGCACCGCTGGTGCTGAACAACCCGACGCCAGTGACGACGCCTCTGACGATCCAGTTTGACAACACCGTGGCGGGGCTTACTGACGAGCAAACGGCTACGGGCATGGTGACGATTGTCTGGGACCACCTGGACGGCAGCACCGACCAGGCCCAGATCCCCGTCAGCGCCAAGCTTGGTGCGGCGCCTACCAGCGTGGATATTGATGATGTACTGGCCAGCCGGATCTTTGACGACGACCAGGACGGCAGCGGCGATGCCGTTCACCAGAACCAGCAGTGGGTGGGAGAGCTTTCTGAAGCCGACTATGCGACGGTCTTCGTGTTCCAGATGACCGACGATGCCGAGCCTGGCGCGATTGCTAGCGCTGACTTCAGCGTCACGCAGGATGCATCTTTCGGCGATGCGCTTCCCAACATTCGGGTCGATGCCTACACGCGAAGCACGTCGCCCATCAATGCCAGTGATTACGAGCTGGCCACAGGTGTCGGCGGTATTCAGACCAATTTTGCATCTGCGACCAGTCCGGCAACGATATCCCTGGCTGCCGGAGGAAAAGCGAATCTGAAGGAATTCCTCAATGCCAATTGGTCTCCGGGCGACTACCTGTTCATTCGCCTTAAGTTCGAGGGCGCCGTCACTGAAGATGGCAGGCGATTCGGCGACTCGTCCGGAGGATGGACCACAGGCTCCACCGACGCGCAGCTTACCATCGCGTGGGACCCCGATATTACGGAACTCGATATCGACTACGCGGAACTGCAACGTATCCAGGACACCGATGCCGACGATGCTGGCAATTGGGCCGGAGGGTCTCCTGCCAATAACCTGGTCGGCTATTTTGAGCAGGATAGTGTGGGAAACATGCAGATGGCGTGGTCATTCCAGATGCAGGGGGTCTTCGATGGGAGCAGGATTGCCTACGCCGATTTCATTGTCAACCAGACGGGCACCGGCGGCGGCGCCTATGCATATGACATTGAGGCACACGTTATCCGCACCGCTTCCGGCTCGGGCATCGTGGCTAGCGACTACGAGGATAGTGCCGGCGTGCTCATGGAGCGCTTCAACAACGCAGCAACCGGCACCGCATCGCTCAATGGCCCTGGCAAAGTGGCCCTTGCCTCCTATCTTCAGGACCACTGGTCCAAAGGAGACTATGTCGTCATCGGACTCAAAACGGACCCGCCAACACTGACCTCCTACCCCGGCGGCTCCAACGATTTCTACCGCTACGCCACCGGTGGTACGCTCCGCATCGGACTGCACCCCCCACCGGGCACCAGGTTCATCATCCGCTAGAGTTCCGAGGGTTTCACCCTCGGCTGACATGTTTGTCCCCTTCGGGGACGGGGTCGCCTCCCCAATGGGGAGTAACATGATAGCCGGGGGTGAAACCCCCGGTGAAGTGCATAGAAGAGGTAATCACTCCCTGACGTGTCGGGCGAAGCCAGCGAAGACTGAAAGGGAGCAACAAACCACGAGAGATCACCCAGAGCGTGCGTGTTCGGAAACATTTGTCCATAAGGGACAGGGCAAGCCGGGGGGATCTGTGGGGGCATGAACTCGGCGGGAAACGCATTCAAGGACGGGAACAGGCATGAAGAGAGTGATGATAGTGGCGGCAGTGTTGTTTCTGGTGGCGGGTGCGGTGTTTGCCGCCGAGCAGCCGGAGAAACCGAATTTCGTCATCATCTATGCCGACGACCTCGGCTGGCAGGACGTGAAGGTTTACGACAACATGGAGACCAACGTGGTCGGGGGCTTCGGCGGAA
>JABGOW010000402.1 GCA_018645275.1 Verrucomicrobiota bacterium | reverse complement strand
CCACCAGCACAAAATCCCCAACCGCCCGCTCGGGCAACGCGCCACCAAAATGCTGAACCCCACGCGCCGTGAACCCGAACCACACAAGCGCAAGAGCTGAGATGCGCGTCTGCCGAAAACAGATCGCCAGTACACAGCTAACACCCATCAACACAAATGGTAACGCCGCAAACCAACCTGCCTCGGCAATTGCGGGGGCGAAGGTGGGGCTCACCATGAGGATGACAGGCGCCACGAGTGCAACGACTGAAATGGCAACAGTTGCCGCCGTCCGTTTGATCATGTAATCCGTGTTCACGCAGCCTGTATACCATGCCCTTCGCTCGATGTCACTCGTGCCGCCATTTCGACTTTCAACTTTCGACTTTTCCCCTTACTCTTCGTACATGAATACTCAGCTACAAATCAGTCATGTCCGAAATGTCCTCATCCGGTTGGAGGAGACCATCATTTTCGCGTTGATTGAACGCACGCAGTTCCTTCAGAACCCTCCCATTTACGAGCCCCGGCGTTTTGGAGATGTATTGGAGGAGGAGAGCCTCGTTGGATTCATGTTGCTGGAATGCGAGCGGAGCCATGCCAAGGTGCGCCGCTATGCGAGTCCAGATGAGCTCCCTTTCTTTGCGGGACTTCCCGAACCGATCCTCCCTCCCCTGCATCTGGTGGATAATCCTCTGCACGCGAACACGATCAATATCAATTCGGCCATCCGTGCCACATACGAGCAGGAGATCGTTCCGCACATCTGCCGAGAGGGTGACGATGACCAATACGGTTCCGCCGCCGTATGTGATGTGGCGTGCCTTCAGGCGCTCTCCAAACGCATTCACTACGGGAAATTTGTTGCGGAGAGCAAATTCAGGGAGGCACCAGAACGGCTACTACCCGCGATGAATGAGCAGGATTCCGATTCCCTTATGGCGGCCATCACAAACCAGATCGAAGAGCAGGTGCTGCAACGCGTGGAAGCTAAGGCCAGGCTCTATACACAGGAGTTAGCCAGCGCATCGACATCGCCCACGGTCGCCCCCGAGACGATTGTCGACATCTACCGGTCCTGGATCATTCCCATGAACAAGCAGGTCCAGGTAGAGTACCTACTGCAGCGCAACGCAGAGTCCGCTTAGGATACGCGCGGAGCGCGGGGGAATGAGCCCGAAACGCTGAGCTTAGCGCTTCCCCCACTCCGGACTCTACATCAACGAACTGCGGACGTGGTTGAGCTCCGATTCAATCCCGCCCAGAAGGTCGGCGAAGATCTCAGCTATGCTCTCCTCGCCATCAATCAGACCAACGCTCTGCCCCGCCATCAAGGACCCGCGGTCCACATCGCCATCCTGAACGGCGCAGCGTAGCGCTCCCATCCAGAATTTCTCGACTTCCTCTTGCGCTGTCGCGCGCGGAATCTCACCCCGATCCAGCTTCTCAATGAGATCGAGCTGGAGTCGATTGAAGTCATCGAGGCCCTTGTTCCGCAAAGCCCGGACGGCAACCACCGGCAGCCGGGAATCAAACTGGGGCGTCGAGATGGCATCTCGCGCTTGCGCCCTGATGAAGGCCCTCTTGAAATTGGCATGCGCACAGCTCTCCTTCGCCATTGCGAAGCGGGTGCCAAGCTGAACACCGGCGGCCCCCATCAGAAGTAAGTGGGCACACATTTTTCCTGTCGCAATGCCCCCGGCAGCAAAAATCGGAACATCCTGCACTTCGAACAGAACCTGCTGCAGCAGTACCGTTAGAGACACATGCCCCACATGCCCCCCGGCTTCCATTCCCTCTAAAATGAGACCATCCACACCGTATCCAAGCATGCGTCGGGCAATGGAGAGCGTTGAGGCAAAAGCGAGAACCTTTGAGCCCGAGGCCTTGGCCTGCTCAACGGCGGGTCCACGCGGAAAGCTGCCGGCAAAGATGATGACCGGAACTTTCATCTCGCAAAGCATGTCAAGCTGCCCAGGATAGGCAGGTGCGATGGTCACCAAGTTCACCGCAAACGGCTTATCCGTCAGCAGGCGGGTCTCCTCAATTTGCTTGCGGAGAATCTCCACCGGCGTGTTGCCCCCGGCAAGACACCCAAAGCCCCCCGCATTGCAGATGGCCGCAACCAACTTGGGATCGCTCACCCACGTCATTGCCCCGCACATGATCGGGTAGCGGGAACCCAAAAACTCAGAACCACGGTTGAAAAACCGTTCTGACAGAGCATCCATCTGATACCTCCATAGCATTTACATCATCGCGAGTCCGAACGTACCCTACTTCTGGCGTGCGAACAAGCACGGCTCCCGTCGAGAATTTGCATAGGAATCTGGATATACCCAAGCACTCACCACGCCCCTGTGGACATCAAATCGTGCACCTTGAAGTTTCATGGGTGTTTCTCAGCCCGTTCTCCATGCCCCCACCAGCTTGCCTGGTGGGGGTCTCTCGAAACTGTCTACTACCATCAGTCCTCCAGGCATCTTGTAGAAGGGGCCCCGCTAATCCCAGAAGCGCTCTATGACATATGCACTGATTTTCCTCATTTTTGCCGATTACGTTTTGCATTCTATCGCGGTTACGCTATTATGAAATGCTAGTTTATACAGAGAATTGTAGCGTTTGGTGGTGTGTCTCGTGCCCATTCAATCAGGAAATATGATATCTCCCAATACGTTGCCGCTGACCCATAAGCGGTTGATGGACTGGGCCGGATACCAAGTGGTCCGAGATGCAAAAGTTCTTACTCAACAAGGACTTGTACTGACTGCAGACTACGACCCTCCCTACATCAAGGGCTCCTTGCTGCACAACAACCGTGAATTCCACACAAAGCTGCGGATCCTTCCTGATGGAAACGTGGAAAGCGAGTGCCCCTGCTACGCGAACCGCGAGCGCGGCATCATCTGTGCTCACGTTATTGCAATTGGTCTCACGCTTGTGAAGCGCGCAACCGACCCAGAACGCAACGCGAAGTACCAGGAGGAAGCACGCCGAGCGGCTCGACTGGCTGCCATCGACGAGTCCGCATACCTCAAGCGCGCCCCGGAGGGCACCATGGGGGCCTATCCGGCGCGACTCGACATCGAGCTTAATCCTGCCTGGATGGAAGGAGTCGCCAAGGATGCCATTCCGCTCCGCTGTTCCGTTTTCTACCAGGGACAGACCCGCTTGCTTGATGACGTGCCCCACGACACGACGCTGATTCTCAGCAAACAGGATGAAGCCGTTCTTTTCGTTCTTGAGGACATCACCGGAGGTCCGGCCACAGGTCACATTGCGCTTGGGCGACGCGACTTCCTGAACCTGCTCAAACTCCAATTGGGGCGGACATTCCTCGATCCCGATGGCAACGAAATCCTCGTCCACAACAGTCCACTCACGACTCTTCTAAGAATGGACATGAACGATACCAGTGGCCATCTCCGGATCGCGGCCCACACGGAACTCCCTTTTCTCCCCCCAGGCGATGAACCCTTCTACATCGTGGCCGGCAAAGCCGGATGGGCCTACGGTGCGGACCACTTCTGGCCTCTCGAGAATCTGCTACCGGAGCCGTACCACGAGATCTACATCGCCCCCATTGCCGTAGTGCGACAGGATGTTCTCCTGTTCATGCAGGGCGAAATGCCGCTGCTGACCAAACACGCCAGGATTGAATCGGACGTCTCGCTCGACCTTTTCACCGTCGAACCTGCAACGCCCGTCTTTCGCGTAGAGGTCCATGGCAGTCCCGCGTCGCTGTCGGCAATCCTGTATGCCCGCTACAACGGGCTCGAGATGGTTGCGAACAAGCCAGACCCCAAGGAACACTTCGCCATTCCGGACCCTGACGACCTCATGCGATACACCGCCCGAAACCGCCCCGCCGAAAAAGCAGCTCTGCGTCTGCTTGGTGAAATTGGCCTGCGTGGCGAAATCGGCGATGCCCTCACCAGCATCGTGGGATCACGCAATGTGCTGAACTTCCTCGGCGGCTCTATTCCCGCACTCCGAAGGCGTGGTTGGATTCTGGAACTTCACGGAAAGATAGAACCACAGTTTGAGAAGATGACCTTTGCAACCCCGATCGTCAAAGTGGATGACGACGAGAGCGGGCGCTGGTTTGATGTTGGATTTGACTTCGAGGATGGGGATGGAGCGAGCATTTCAAATTCTGATATTCAACTCGCCTTGCGCAAAGGCGACGCTTTCGTAGAGCGCAACGGACGGCACGTCCTGATCGACAGTGATGCCGTGGAGTCCATGCTAGATGTCTTTGCCGACTGCGACAGCACCGAGGGGTCCGCCCCCGGCCATTTCCGGCTCTCAAACATCTATGCCCCATTCGTCAAGGCCTCTATCGACGCGCTTGATGGTGTCGACGTTGATGAATCCCAGACGTGGCGAAAACACGCGGGGCAGTCGAATCGCAAAATGCAGGTTGAGCGTGTCGCGCTCTCGCCCACACACGAGACTGTCTTGCGCCCCTACCAGCGCGATGGCGTAGACTGGCTTCGCTTCCTGGAGCAGAACGGATTCTGCGGTCTGTTGGCGGATGAGATGGGCCTCGGAAAGACCCTCCAGACACTGGTCTGGATCCAACTGGAGCGGA
>JABGOW010000396.1 GCA_018645275.1 Verrucomicrobiota bacterium | reverse complement strand
CACCTTTTCCGATGTATTCACGTATGGTGGCTTCGTGTGGATCCAGCTTGCTCTTCCCAAGGCTGCCTTTCGGGCGGCCCAGCTTCTTGCCCGCGGCTTTCAGACGTGCCAGACTTTCTTTGGTACGTTGGCTGATGAGTTGCCGCTCGATCTCCGCTGCCAGGCCGAACGCAAAGGCCAGGATCTTCGAGTTGATGTTGTCGCCGAGTTCGAATCGCTCTTTGCAGGTAAAGACGTGGACTTGGCGTTCGAGCAGCAGGTTCAGAATCGTCATGATCTCCATCAAACTCCGGCCGAGACGACTGATCTCGGTGACGACAAGCGTGTCTTCCTTCTGCAGCTTATCGATTAGCCGTCCGAGAAGACGGTCCGTGTACCGTTTGGTTCCGGAGACCGTTTCCTCGCACCACTCTCCGATCATCCATTTTCTCTCGTCGGCGAACTTGAGGATCTCGAACCGCTGGTTCTCGCGGTCCTGTCTCTCAGTACTGACGCGCACGTATGCGTACGTAGCCATGAGGTGTCCCTTTCTTTGAAGATCGGCAGGCCGAGTGCACACCTGTGCACTTTCTCGGGGAGGCAGTTGGGGCCCGGCAGACCGGCGGAGATTACGCGTCTACAATTGTAAACAAGGGCTCCCGGAGAGGGCTCAAGCTATTGTGCCAAGAAACTGCGGGGAATTAGGGACGGTGGGAATGTGAACCAAGGTTCAGGTTTTGGGGTGCGCCGGGAGGGCAAGATTGCGTGGAAAGGCGGCGCCTTGACTACCGCCGGACAAGTACGAGTGGTACAGTTCGCTGCGGGTGGACACGAAGACACGGAATGACCTGAGACAGGCGGGCAGGGCCTCGGCAGTCGGCCCTATCCCCGGAAGACGTGAGGAGAGTCCCATGAGTGACAACAGTGAGGTAAGTCAAGCCGCGGCCGCAATTACGGAGGCCTTCGCACGGCGAGGACGGGAGTTGCTAGAGATTTTCAGGGGAGTGGCTCAATTCGAGGATGAGGAGTCCATCGAAGGGCTGCGGAAAGGGTGTCCTCTCGCGACCGGAAGACACACCCTGAAGATGATGGAACTCCTCGTCGCCTTTGATGAGAGCCTTGATGAGGAAGAGCGGCGGAAGATCTGCATCGAGGCATCCGGAGTCCTGCTCGATCGGGAGGAAAGGGAAACGGCAACCGAGGCGCTTGTGAGACAACTCAAACGCGCTCTGGCCCGACTTTCGCATCTCAAGGAAGAACTCGTCGACATGTCACCAGGGATAGAAGTCAGCGGACTTTCCTGCCGAGAAAGTGAGATAGGCATCGCGTTCCGGGACGTTGGCCTTGGGGCTTTGCCCCTGTTCCTCCAGCTGTTGGAACTGCGGCTGGACCATGACGAGGCCGATTGGTGGAAGGAAGGTACAGACGATGGCACGCCGATCGACAGGAACGGGTGGCGTTACGTTCTTGAGATTGCTGACGATGGCCCCGAGAGCGAGGGCGGACGTCGGTACGTCGAGACACAGTTGCAGCCACAACAAGAAGAGTCTGCGCCATCCTTCAAGTGGGCCGACGGCGGTGACATCCCCGAGGACGCAACATGCCTTGGCTTCCATGTTCTGTTCCCGGCGATCCAGTACCTGGAGATAATCAAAGCGATTTCACTTGACGCTCCCGGGCCGGACGGCTCTGATGCTCTGGAATGACCACGAGAAGGGACTGAATCGGCAGAATCAGGAAACATCGCTTCGGCGAAAATAGGAAGGACTCCCCGGCGCCAACAATACAGCAGGACGTGAATTGCGTGAAAAGGGATTGGTGCGCAGGAATGTGGCAGGCACCGGGGCGGGGAAAGGTAGAGATTCTGTCACGGTTAGCGACGGGAATAAACGCCCGTTTCCACGCAATATACGCTGCGGATGCGTTGCCCTTCACGATGGTCACGTGAGCAGCCGGCCGAGCCTTCCGGAACGCAAGAAGAGCATCCTCGCCGCGACCTCCGAAAGCGATGGACAAGAATGCCCGCCGTACGTGCCGGAGCCATCCACCGCTTCACTCCAACCGATCCATCAACGCCCCCAACACCACCAATGCTTCTCCAAACTTATACCTGCCGATCAACTTGCCCAGATCGACCATCTCCGCAGCGAACCTGTCTGGAACAGCCAACGCGTCAACTTGCTCCATCGCGGCCTTGATCGGCTTCGGTTTGCGTGACTTGACTTGCGGTTCGAGCTCGCGCAGTGCTGCAAGAAGCTCCTCTGGACTTGCGGCCGCCGCGGAGGATCCCGCCAGACCAAAACCGCTGTCTGGCAACGCCTGGATCTTTGCGGGCAGTTCGTCAGTAACGGTCACTGCGTCCTTGAACGTGTTCTCACAAGAGCGTCGTTCGCCTTTGACAGACTGTGCCCGTCGCCTCAGGACAGTCGTCAAGCGGGATACGGGGATACCTGTTTCAGTCGGGATCGACCCAACCAAGACCTTGGCGAAGCTTGCCAACAGGCTGGCGAAGAAGAACCCGGAATATGGCGGTGTGCTTGACCTTTCGGCACACTCCGCCCCGAATCACCTGTTCAATCTTGTCGAGGTCGGGGATATCTGGGGCATCAATACGGCGTTTGATCTGAAGAATGCTGATCCCACGTGGTTGAGGCAGCATTTCACGATCAACGGCTTACGTTCACACCGCTTGCTCCCAGTTCACCGTCGTCCTATAGTCGGTCGTTCCTGGAGGGCGTCCTTGCTACTGGCTGCGTCGCGGATATCCCTTCCGTATCGGGAGAATTGTTCTCAGAATTCCAGGTCAGCTTCCACCCCGATCCGGTTGATGCGGTGTTTAGGGGTTTGGGAGTGGGATAGAGTGAGGAAGAGCCAAGGGCGGACGACATGAAGACACGCGTACCGGCAAGAAGGCCTGTCTTGATCCAGCGTGGACCACCGGCGGTCCCATGACATTGTTGGAGGAGCGCCAAATGATCACAATCGCGAAACGAGCAGCAGTTGGGCTGGCCATCGGCCTGATGCTGACAGTGGCCCGAGCAAATGAGTTCACTGAGTTCCGAACATGGACCGACTCAGATGGCAAGACTTTGGTTGCTCTCTTCCAGGACGCATCTCGTACTCGCGTCCAGCTCAAGAAGCAGAATGGGAAGATGGTGAACCTGCGTCGGCACGCTTTGTCAGAGGAAGATAAGCGCATCGTGTCCGAGTGGTGGGCTGTTGTGACGGATCCCGGCAAAGTGGCCAACGCGGTCGTGAACGTCAAGATAGCCGTGGGTATGATCCGAGATGCTCAGTTCTTGGGATTCCAGAAGGGACTGGCGACACCCATCATCGCTGTATACCGATGCAATTACGTGAGCCAGGGGGGCTTCTACATGGTTGCCGATTTCCTTGTCGCTCTCTACCAGAAGAAGAAGACCGGCACTTGGGACGCGATGGCCTTTAAGCAAGGGGGACTTTCCCAAATGCTGCCTGTCCACCAAGACTGGCGAAGAGTGGTTCACCCCGTCGTACGTTCCAGGTAGGGTTTCGTGAGAAAAGCAGATGGAGGTCAGCGATGGCCCCCTTGACATCAGACGAGATTGTCGGAACTCAACAGACAGAGTGGTTCCACGAGGAGTTGATCAAGCAGCAGGACAAGGGAAAGGCCAACGGATGAGGGGGACCTCCAATCGGGTCGCCGGGAGTGATTAGCTCCCGCCTCCCACACCAAGGGCATGCGGGATCGCGTCGATCTGTGCCGCCGCATCCCCCGACTCAGGTGTCCCGTCGTCTTCCCGCATGGTGAGGACTGTAGGGCGGAGGGCGTGAGTGCGCCAGTTGATAGGCGAGCACGCAGAATAGCCGAGTTTCGGCTTTACAGCCAGCGACCGAGTTAGCACGACCGGCCGGCCGCCTTCTTCCCTGGTCTTAACTTGCCTGTTCCGTTTGCTCCGCTATGTTCTCGCTCATAGTCGGGAACGGAATCGGGTGGCATTGGGGAAGTTAACTGCCTCTATCCTCGCTAGACTGTTGCCGTCTCACTGGGGGAGTGGCTGCGATGGAACTCATTCTAAGTTGCTCATTTCCCCTGCACGCACATAACTGGTAGGATTCAGCCCCAACAGGTACAGATTCCGACCTTTGGCAAGGTGCTACAGCTGTGAACTTCTCTGAGTTGGCCAGCGAAATCGGCGGTGTGACTGCCAAACGGCTGACAGACGCCCTGCGCGCAGTGCAGCCACAGACGGATCGAGATGTCAACCGACAGGTGACCCCGGAAGAGGAAGCTTACCTGAGGGCGAAACTGGGTGATGCCAGTTTCGAACAGCAAGACGCCCTGGCTGCAGGTCTGGCCCCGCCCGCCGGAAAGGTCCAGCAAGAGCCAGCAAAGCCTTCTCCCCGCCGCTCGCCCGCTCGTTCGTTCAAGAAAGAGTCCCCGCCGCCGCCGAAAACCAGTAGTCGAAAGCGTCAAGCAGACGACACACGGCTCAGTCAGACTCGTCAGCCAGCCCGTCGCCGCCGACCTCGCCCCTGGACAGCCTGGACCGAATGGCGCTCCTCGTGGGCGGCACGAAAGAAGCGGGGACAGATTGGCATCATCGGGCTCCCGGCCGCGGGCAAGACAGCCTACTTATTCATACTCGGACGGGAATGCAGGAGAGACGTTCGGCTTGGGGAATGGG
>JABGOW010000119.1 GCA_018645275.1 Verrucomicrobiota bacterium | reverse complement strand
CCGGAGGTGATCGACGAACACGATGCGATTGACCTCATACGCTCGCAGCAGAAGGCGTTCAAGCTGGACACGATCTACAAGAAGGAGAAAGCCGCAGCCGGCGAGCTCGGAGCGAAGCTTCTGATCATCTCGACAGCGGATGGAAGCGTCCTGTCAGAGATCGCCCTGGATGCTCCCGCCGTCTTCGACGGTGTGTCCGCTGCCAATGGCAAGCTCTTCCTCTCCGACACGGATGGTAATGTGATCTGTCTGACCCCAGCGAAGGATCAGTGAGGCGGTTGATACATGCCTCCTAAGGTAGAACGGACCTCGCGCTTCACTCGTTTCTGATGCTGCTGCTTCTCTCCGTAGGACGGACATCTTGTCCGTCAGTGACCAGTGACAAGAAGGGGAGTGGCGATGGCTAGTGTGGTGACAGCAGCTCTCACGGTGTGAGAGTATCTGGTCGTGGATGCTGATTACCCCTCTGTCAGGGCATCGCAGAGCAGCAGGAGTTGGACACGGATCTTCGTCTCAAGGCCCTGCCGTTCATCATTTGGGAGATAGTCTGAGAGCTCGAGCGTGATGTCGTCGGCGGACAGCGCAGCCAGGCGTGCGCGCAGCTTGTTGAGCAACTGGTCGAGTGTCATGCGCCTGGGATTCCTGTTGCGCGGAGTCGAAGCAACCTTCTGCAGTCGCTTCTCCAGAACGGCCATGTCCGGTTAGGCCTTCACCATCGTGTAGAGAAAATACAGGTCGTACAGGTCACGCACCAGAGCCCGCTCGTTCCAGGCGGCAAGCTTGTTGGCCATGGAGACATCGTAGCTGGCGACTTGCACGACCCGCCCCAGCATGCCCTGTTGTCGGGAAACGGTCGCCGTTGAGACTGATGTAGCCGGGAACTCCTCGGCGACGTTGGCTTCGATCTGGGTACTCAGTTCTCCGTATTGAACACGGATCCGGAGGCACTTCGAGTTCATGCTGTGTTCGTAGGTAAGCCCGTCAATGTCATCCAGCACGGACAAGATGTCTGCCCTACTTAGCCTCCCCCAAACGATGCATATGGAACCCAGATGATGCATGTCCGTTGTTGCCGCACAGGGCCTGTCTTCAAGTTCAAGTAAGCTGCGCCTTCCGCCACGCACTTGGCGTGGTCTGGAAGCGCTTGCGGAAGATGCGCCGCAGGGGGAACGGTTGTCTTTTCCCTATTTCGAGAACTTTGCCGTTAACTGCAACGGAACTAACTCCATCGTTATCTTTGCCGAGAACGACTTCGAACCGGCTATTGATCATAGAGAGTCTTGGGGATTGGAAAGCGACAACTCCAAATCAAGGCTCTACCTTCTCGGGCGTCGTATCGCGCTTCCCGTTGCACTCATCTTGCCGGCAAAGTGATGCACTTGGGCGGAGATTTGATGTATGGTGGCTATTGCGGCGATTGGCGCGGGGTGTGATGATGGGGACGTGGTGTAATCCCCCGGGGCAAGTCTGGGGATCTTTCGATACGAGGGAGAAGTAGAGATGCGAGTGAGTGTTTTGAATATAATTCTGCTCGGATTGCTGGTCGCGGGGGCTCCTCTCCCGGGCGTGGCGGCGGAACAGTCCGATCCGGCCCAGGTGCAGTTGCTGCAGCTCTTTCCAAAATCTGCGGCACCGACCTGCTTTGAGAAGCAGAGCGAAACGGTACTGGAGAAAAGCCTCGCCTGGTGGGCGCGCGATAAGAAATGGCATCCGAAGCTGGATGAGAATTCGGTCTTTCATGCCACGCTGCAGCACCGGTCGACGACCGAGCGGAGCTGGGAACTCGGCATCGGCAAGGGCGGCCAGATCTACTCAATGTACTCAACGTTCGGTGAAGCGATGGCGCCGTCGCAGCCGGATAGCCAGTGGAACGATGAGGTCTGGCAGTTTACCACCATCTACGCGAATCTCCTTGGGCGCGACCTTCCCGATATCCCCGCTGATGCAACCCGCATGAAGTTCGCCAATGCGTTCGTCCATCAGTCGGGCGTCTACACGAAAGAGAAGGGCAGCAAACCGTTCTACTCCCCGATCCTAGCCGAGCATTTCGATGAGCAAGAGCGCTCCTACTCGGTGCTGTCCTGGGGCCAGATTCCATCCCCAAGCATCAACCGTAGCGGGATACTCGTCTACACCAAGTATCGCGATCTCGGTGCGGGCGTAATCGAAATGACCTACGTGATCTACAATTTCGAAGACGAACCCATGACCAACCTTGGTCCGTGGGGTGGGGTGCGTACCTCCGTCTTTCCCGAACACGTCATCTCTAATCCCGACGGGTCATATCGCTATTTCACGCCCTGGGCGTACGGCTATGACCGCCACGACGGATGTCGGGTGAACTTCGAGGACACGGGCGGCTGGGCTGCGGTTACGGCCAATGCCGACAATCCCTACAGTCATGCGATCGGGGTGGTGTTTGGCAAGCAACTCGACAAGAAGGGCGATCACTATAACAAGCCGCGTTACGATTGCGGCGACAGCCGCCACGGCAAGCGCGACTATACCGTCCAGGCCACGGTGATCAATATCAAGGACAAGCCCGGCACGCCGCACATGCTGCGCATGTACTTCGTGATCGATACGCTTGAGAAGGTCGCCGCAAAAGCGAACCGGTTGGCCGAACACGCCGACTACGAGCCGCTTGTGCTCACCGAGGCCAACACGCCGCTGGTGCCGCTCTATGAGATCACCGAGGGTGAAGGCAATAATGTCGGGCTGACGGAACTCCAAGTTATCTCCGATACCGCCGGCAAGCGGACGTTCCTCTCGCGGAAGCCGTCCGGCAAGCCCGTTTGTCGTGTCTACGCCTGGCCGGTGAACGGATCGGTTCCGCTCTTCCTGATGCGGAACCGCGAGACCAAGCGCTACTTCGTCACGACCGACCCCTACGCACAGTGTGCCAGCGAGCCATTTAAGAATCCGTTCGAGCCCGGTCATGAGAGTTACGCGAAGTACCAGAACCGCACGATCTGCCGTCCCTATCTCAAGAAGAGCGATTGGGTTGAACTGCTCGGTTTTGTCATGCCAAAGGACAAGGTCGATGCCTCGAAGCACGACTACGTTCCGCTCTCAGATATCCCCGCGATTGCGGACTGTTTTGATGCCGGCGAGAAGATGGGCGCCGTGAAGATCGTGGTTCTGAGGTGAACTCATTCTTTAGCGGAGATGCTCCTGCCTCTTCTTGTGAACTGGGCCGCTACGGCCAACACAACAAAGCCTACCAGGATCCATACGCCGGTCCAGTGGAGTTTGCTCCACAGGCTCCAGATGCTGCCGAAGGAGGCCATGCCGGCGGCGAAGACCATCAAGATGTTCCAGAGCACGCGCTTGCCGCCGGTGGGCATGTTCTCCTTGAGGAGTGACTTCTGGTTCATCATAAGGAAGAAGGCGAAGTAGGCGATGGGTAGCAGGACCATGCCGAACACCGAGGTCGGCACCGCCAGCCAGAAGCGCGCTTTGGCGGCTCCCCACACGAACGGCCCCAGTACGCCAAGGAGTGGCAGCATGGAACCGAATCGATAAGTCTTGCCGTGCATCGGCCGGTTCAGCATCTCGCAGATCACGAAGCCATTGATCAGCATTAGGATGATGATGGAGGAGACGGCCATGCCGACGACACCGACACCGAAGACGGCGTTGGCAACAACGTCGCCGGTCAGGGGTGCCAGACTAAGCGCGAGCTGGTTCGCGTCGCGTTTGACCAGCATGGCGGCCAGGCGCCGGTCCGCCTCGGGGAGGGCGGCCAGAGCGGCTGTTTTTGCCTCAGGTGTGAGGGCCTGAATCGCCTCAGGACTCAGCTCGGCGGCCAGGCGCTTCGTGGCAAGTCCTTCGTACTGCGCCTTCAATCCGCCGGTGGCGGTGCCATCGAGCAGCCCCGCGGCAGGCGCGGTATGGAATTGGGACGCGGAGACAATTACCACGCAACCGGTGACAAGGATGAAAGGAATGAAGAGGCCGGTGGAGAGGTCGAATATGGCCAGGCCGCGGAAGTCTTTGTCCCATCCTCGCTTGAGCATGGAGTAGGGAAGCAGAAAGGTCATGTTAATGCCGACCGCTGTCGCGGCGGCGCCGATCATGACGTCGCGCTGCTGACTGACGATGATCGCCTCCCAGAAGCCACGGAAGTTCGCGCCCACGGCTTCGAGGTGTGGGGTAAAGGTGGCGGCAGGGTTCGATAGCAGCTTGAGATTGGGAATGAAACCGGTGCCGATCTGGCCCCAGTCGAGCCCGCCTTCCTGTGCCAGGCTCAGCTTCACCACGACGCCAAAGAAGGAGACGACGATCAGTCCAACGACGCCCTTGAGGAACCAGTCAAAGACCTTGCGCCCCTTGCCGTCGCTGTCATAGGACCAGACGGCCACGGTGCAGACGATGGCGATGACGCCACAGATGATGGCCGCGGCAGGCTTGTCGCCCATGGCACCATCACCAAAGAGGCCGGGCAGCAGATTCTGGCGTGTGGCGGCGGTGGCGAGATTGAACTGGGGGAGGGACCAGACGCAGTTGGCCAGTAAGGTGGCAATCAGCCAGCCCCAGCCGAGGACCGGGTTGATGTGGTTGTTGATGGCCTGGAAAGGCTTCTCGCCGGTGGAAAGCGATACGTACCCAATCGCACTGAGCATAATGACGCCCATGATCATGGCCAGCGGCTGCAGCCACA
>JABGOW010000374.1 GCA_018645275.1 Verrucomicrobiota bacterium | reverse complement strand
GTCGGTAAATACATTCAGATGCTGGGGCGGGGTACGCGGCTTGATCCGCATACAGGCAAGTTCAGCTTCCAGGTTCTTGACTTCGTTGGTCTCTGCAAGCGAATGTGCGACGATGGCAAGGGCACCAAGAAGAAGAATAAGAAAGTTGTCACCGGAGGCGGTGGAGGTGGCGGCGGCGGAGGCGGTGAACCGCAAGGCCATTTCATCGTCGATAACCCTGACCCGGAACACCAGATTCAGCGCGTCAGAGTTCACGAAGGCGCAGTTGAGGTGATTGACAACATCCCGGTCGAAGAGGCCAGGAGTATCTTCGAGGCGGCCGTCGAAAACGCCGATAATCCGGCCATCGTTTCACTAAAGAAGAAACTGGCCCAGCAGGAGGATTACGAGCCCACTCTGGATGAGGTCGAAACCGTCGAGGCATGGGTCTCAAAGCCGAAGATATGGCTGGACGAAGGCAGTCTTCAACGCATCTACGATTATCCCGCTGGGTCGGTGTGGGACTTCTTCCTTCACGTTCTTGGTAAGCGCCGGATTCCCGAGCCCTTCGAACGTGTCGAGACCGGTTACGACAACTACATACGGTCGGCTGAGTTCAATGACGGCCAGGTTCAGACGTTGAGGCAAATCAAGGACGTGTTCCTTGCAGCACTCAGGGAACGCGGTGAGGTGGGGGTCGAGGGCATCTTTGGCAATCCCATCTACGAGCAAATCATCGGCAATTACGACGAGGTCAATGGTCGGTTTGATGGTCGCCTTGACGAAGTTATCCAGACCATGCAAAAGAGTTTCAAGCTGCCGCAACTCACAAGGGGTGCCACATGATTCTGGGTAATCAACCCACAGGAGCACCGGAAGAAGAGGCCACACCCAAATGGGGCAACTCACCGGTGACATTTCACGAAGGTACTCTTGCCGAGATTCGGCAGTACATTCCTCAGTTTGAGCGGCGCGGGTTCGGATTATCATTACAGGGCAACGAGCAGTGTCGCATGAACCAACGGCTCGACACGATTGTCAGGCTGCCTTTCCACGACGACAATGCCCTTATCCCGGTGGGCGTGGTCTCCAAGGACTACGCCCTCGTGCCGCACACCGATGTTCTCGATGTTGCGACCAAATCGCTTGAAGCAGCACAGATAGCGCCCGATAAAGTGAGGACGCAACTCAAGATCACTGAATATGGGGAACGTATGGCCCTCAGTCTCTTTTTGCCAGACGAATACCAGTTCGACCCAGGTGACGGGCATCCGATGGCCCTGCGCCTTGAGTGCATGAATTCGGTAGACGGCAGTACCCGCTTCCGTGCACTGATGGGATGGTTTCGTTTTGTATGCAGCAACGGGCTTATCATTGGCGTGACAAGGTCCGACATGCGACGGCGTCATGTGGGCGACTTTCGATTGCAGGACATCGGAGATGTTCTGACATCCGGGCTGAAGGAAGCCGACAAGGAGAAGAAGAATTTCAAAAACTGGCGTATGTCCCCGGTCACCATCAACAAAATCGCCCCCTGGACAGAGGAGCACGTCCGCAAAGCTTGGGGGTTCAAGGCGGCCACCCGTGCATTCCACATTGCCCGCACCGGCGCTGACGCGGAAATAGCGGGTCAGTACAAAGGCACCACACCCACAACGATCCCTGTCCGCCGGACTACGCAGGTTCCCGGAGCGCCAAAAGAATGCCGTACCCTCTATGACGTGAGCCAGATTCTCGCATGGCTGGCAAAAGAACGGCGCGACCTTCAGGAACAACTGGAATGGCGCGAAGCTATCCCCGAACTCATGAACTCACTGAATTGACGATGAACGAAACTTCAAGAATATCCGTCCTCGATGCCGTTGTGACGTGTCTTCAGGACGCTGGAGCGCCACTCCACTATCGGGAAATCACGAAGCGAATTCTTGCCCGTGGATTGTGGAGGACAAAGGGGAAAACGCCGGAAGCGACGATCAACGCTCAACTTTCCGTGAATATCAAGAAGAAGGGAAAGGCGAGCGCCTTTCGCCGGGCTGGACGCGGCATCTTCGCCCTCAATACCGAACGGACAGATCCGGTGACGCAGCACCAAGCGATGTGTCGCACCGAGGACCGAGCACTCTACGTGCGTGGCCCCAAAGCCGGTGAGAAGCTTTCGTTCACGGGGTCCGCCTGTCGAATTCTGGAAGCCTGTGGCGGGAAGCCGATGCACTACCGCGATATCACCCGCCACGCCCTTGAACACGAGATGCTCGATACGTCGGGGAAGACGCCCGAGGCAACCATGTACGCGCAGATTCTTTCAGAGGTGAAGCGGCGCAAGGGGCGTGGTGAACAACAGCGTTTCATGATCCTGGGGAAAGGCATGATCACTTTGGCGAAGTGGCAAGCGAAGGGCCTTGCCTTCCAGGTCGAGGAGGCTAACCGGAAGGCTCGCAAGAAACTGCTCACTACAGTCAAGGGGATGTCGCCAGGGGATTTTGAAGATCTTATAGGGCGATTGCTTGCCACAATCGGGTTTGAGGAAGTCGAAGTCACGAGTCTTTCGAAAGACGGGGGGATTGACGTGCGCGGTACTCTCGTCGTTGGCGACGTGATCCGCACTCGCCTTGCCGTGCAGGTAAAACGGTGGAAACAGAACGTGCAAGCCCCGGTCATTCAGCAGGTTCGCGGCAGCCTTGGCGCGCATGAGCAGGGCTTGATCATCTCGACGAGTGATTTCAGCAAGGGGGCAAAGCAAGAGGCCGAGAGGCCGGACGCAACGCCGGTTGCTCTGATGAACGGCGAGCAGCTTGTCGCTTTGCTGGTTGAGCACGAAATAGGGGTGCGCCGCACCGCCTTCTCTCTCATTGAAATGGGAGAGGATGAGGGTGAGCCACATGAATCTGATTGATTTCTGAGGAACAGGGAGAGTGGATGATGGAAGAAGCGGTTAAGGTCAAACCGGACGATATGCAGTTCGATGAGCTCATGCTCAAGATCCGCAACGGCCAAATCAGAATACCCGATTTCCAGCGTGAGTTTGTCTGGGAGCGCAGCCAGATCATCAGTCTGCTTGATAGCGTTTACCAGCATTTCCCGATTGGTTCATTCCTGTTCTGGCAGACTGAAGACGAAATCCAGGCCTACCGCCGAATTGGTGAGGTTGACCTCCGGCACGACCGCGGGCGCTCCGTTCAATACGTTCTCGACGGCCAGCAGCGCCTTACGTCGCTATTTGCGAGCTTGGAGCAGCGGAATGTCGAATACTTGGTAAACGGAAAGAAAGTCCGCAGGGATCTCGATGTCTTTTTCGATCTGGATGAGGAACGCTTTGTTGCCGATCCGTTTGCTAGTGGCAGGCAGAGCGGCCCATACAAATATACGGGGCTCGCGCAGATCACCGAAATCGACGACTACCTTGAATTTTTGTCCGGCTTTCTCGCTGCCATGTCCGCAGACAACATGGGCCCCGAATCAGCGATAGCATGGATCGCTGACAGACTGGGATCAAGCGTGAGCCGTGCCCGCCATTTCTTCAACCGCTTTCAGGGGATGAGCTTCTTCACAATCACCGAGGGTACCTGCGCCGTCACCGAAGCTGGGGCGCTGGTTGCGCACGACCAGGCTGTCGAACCCATCATCCGGGCTCTGATTCAGACTGTGGACTGCTTCGAGGAAATGCTGCCGAAGATCGTCGCTGACATGGGGACAACGGAAAACGATATCGCGGCCCTGATCGAAGATGCCAGGAATGAGCCGATCAAACCCTACAAAATACGTTACCGCCTGCGCTGGTTAGCTGGCTTGGGGCTTGGAACCTACGAGCGACCAACGTTTGTGCTGTCAGACGAAGGCAAGTCGGTCATCGACGGTATTTTGCGGGAGAACGAAATCCGCAAGAGGGATCTACAGGAACAGGAAGACGACAAAAGGAAGCGGTATTTTTCAGTTCAGCAGATTACGGACCTGGCCGATCTCATGACGGCGGCACGCGAGTTGGATCAGCGGCGACTGGCATCGCTTCAGCGAGTGGCGAACCGCTTCAGGACTTACCCTTTCTCTGTTATCCATGTGTTTGAGCAGCCGATAGAGATTGCATGTGAGATATTCGAGCGCATCAACAACTCAGGACAAGTCCTCAAAGTTGTAGATTTGATGGTCGCAAAGTCTTGGTCGCCAACGTTCAACATGCGTAAACGGTTGGCGACGTTCCGGGAGGAGTTGAAGAAGGAACACTATGATGACCTCCCTGATATCACCGTTTTGCAGTGTGTTTCCGGTGTTCTACAAAAGGCGGTCCAGCGCAAGGACATCCTTAGTATCAAGAAGGGTAAGATAGAGGAGAGTTGGGATAGCGTTCTTGAGAGCATAAGGCAGGCCCTTGATTTCTTGCGAAGTAATCTTCGCATCACCCATGGGAAAATCCTTCCATACAACGCGATTGTTGTACCTCTCTCGTACTTCTTTCACGCGACCGCAACCAAACAGCACACGGATGCCGTGCGGAACGGTTTGGTCGAGTGGTTCTGGAAAGTGTCGGTGAGCAATCGCTACGACTCAGCCGCCGAAACAAAAATCGGTGACGACATCGGGGAAATGGGAAAGCTGGCCGTCGGAAAGGTGCCCCGGTTCAATTATGTGGCCCCCCCGCTATCAGCAGACCGAATCGCGGATCAACGGCTGAATCTTGGAAGTGCGTTCTGC
>JABGOW010000395.1 GCA_018645275.1 Verrucomicrobiota bacterium | reverse complement strand
ATCCGATGACATTGGCCAAGAGGGCATCGACATCCGATTGGGGGGTGGAGATCGATCGAACGACCAGAACGTCACTTCCAAAGATGGCCAAACGAGCCACGAGCTCCATCAGTACAAGCGCCACACAATATACGCCGAACTCAGCAACACCCACGAAGCGTGTCATGGCAGTCGCGACGACAAGCACACCAACTTTTCGTATGAGAAAGCCGCCATAGAGAGCACATGATGCAACGGAGAGCTTTCTCAGATTCCCAAACAGGGATGGGAGCTTTGCTGAGTGAGACATCATCGCTGTCCCCGCTCGGATTCCGGCCGACCGGTAGACCTAAGGCTCAGCCACTTCTCAATAGACATGAATGCAACATGCCCGGCACTCCGCTGCAAGATCGGCAACGTCCGCGAAACCAGGAGACGGCGGCGCGCCACCTTCATCATAGGTCCGGCGGGAGCTGGGCGAACCTGTTCCCACTCATACGGATGCAGGTAGACGCACCCCGGCACCCCCGCTCGCGTTGCCGTATCAAGCATAGCCCTGACTGCCCAATGTGGCAGCAGGCGCAGCAACAATCCACTCAGAATCCCGAACTGTCCCCATGGATATCGTAACGTGGGAACGGGCACCTCAACCAAGCCAGCGTCGGCAACGGCCCGAGGAGGTCCAGCTTTCAACGGAAGACGGAGACTTGCGTCATAGGCCATGCCCTCTTCCGCGAGGACCTCAAAGGCCCATGCCATCTCCGGGCGGAGGGAAAACCAGGGAGCTCGGTAGCCACGACAGGGCTTCTGGGTAATGTCCTCCAACCGGGCAGAAGCCTCAGAGATATCTCGGCGGAAGGCGGTAGCATCCATTGTATCCACGCGCACGTGGTGCATTCCGTGAGAAGCAACTTCGTGGCCCGCTTCGGCACAGCGTTGAAGCGGCACCTGTATGCGGAGAGCGTCCTCGCCAAGCACGAAGAAGGTCGCCCGTACGCCCATGCCGTCAAGCACCTCAAGCATGCTATCCATCGCCGTCTCAAGGTGGGAATCCGCTCCACGGGGCGCAACTCCCATCCCGCGATGCCAGTCCTCAACATCGAACGTCAGCAGATGAGGCTTTCGCCCAACTTCAGCCCTGGAACCTATCTCTGAGTTTGCCACAGCGTCCAATCGCGTTGCGAAACGACATCCATTACCCCAAGCGTCGCGCCAAGGTTCGATAGCACAAAATAGGGAATGATCGCAAGAACACCCCCAGCCCCCAGCCCCTTGACGAAGAAGCGCAAACAGGCAAAGAAATAGCAACAGAGCTGCAGAACGAGAATTCCCACGAAGAGCGGGTGTGTTGCAAGAGCCAGATTTGCCAGAAAGAGGCCGATCATCAAACACCCCCCCAACCAACGCAGGATCTTGTGTGAGAAGAGAAGGAATGCACAGAGCGGAAAACGAAACGGATTGAGCAGTTCACGCTCTCGCCACAGCCCCTTGATGCCCCTCGCAACGGTGCGGCGACGACGGGCGAGCCCCTCGGGATCATGATCGGGCATCTTCTCCTGCGCAAGCGCTACAGCCTCATACGCGACTTTCATCCCGGACTTGAGTACGCGCAGCACGGCAACAAAGTCATCCGGCACATCAGACGGAACGCGCCGAAACATACTGGCTCGAACCGCGTAGAGGGATCCGTCCCCTCCCATAACACGACCCAACACCCCTTCACCACGCTTGATCACCGTCTCATACGATTTCTGGATCTGCTGCATGCGAGCCCGACAACCGGCCGTTCCGGCATCCACAGCACGCCGCGCACACACAGCGCCCACATCCGGGTCCGCAAAGCGACTGACCAACATCTTGAGCGCCGATGGAGCCACCAGCACATCCGCATCGGTGAACACAAGAATCTCAGAATCGGACAGCTCCGCCATACGGTTCACGGCTTCAGTCTTGCCAACGCGCTCAGTGAGTTCCACGAGCTGTACGCCCTGCTCGGCAAAGGGGCGAATCTCTGAAACGGTCTCATCCGTACTACCATCAGAAGCCACAATGAGCTTGATTTTTTCACGCGGATAATCCGCTTCCAGCGTATTCCGGATCTTGGTTGCGATGCGCGACCCTTCATTGCGCGCCGGAACAAGAATGGCAACCGTCGGTTCGCAATCGCCGGAATGGCTGCGCTCAAACAGAGAGACCACAGCCATAGCAAGAGGAAACAGGACAAATGTGTAGAGCAACAGCGCCACCAGAACGAGAAACACCCAAATCATTTTGGAACCCCTTCACCAACCCTCTGACTAGACGCCATCCGAAAAGGGTTGAGGTAGCAGAAATGCCCAGAACCAAAGAGAATATCCAAGAGCCAACAAGGAATTTCCAATGTTCGGTTGGACATTCCTTGTTCGATAATTGGATATTGAAATCATCCTGAACGACAACACCTCTTCGGATAGGCTCAACCTATGCTCTCAACCCCGTCGCCAGCCTAGATCAAGGGAAACGTAAAGGCAAGGGCAACCCCCCTGCACAAGCGGGATTCTTGCCCATCGCCATTGGGCCCGAATCCCGGCCCATGTGAGAATGTAGAACCTACCGACGTCAATTACTCACAGGACACCTGGCCAAGTTCGAACTAGACGGCGCAGTACACGGGAGGCATAGTGCTCCTGCCCTGCTTGGGACCTGGTATTGATTATTAAAGACATCGAAAGATGCCCATTGGAGTCTGGTTATGGAGAAGTGGTTGCGTTTGCAGAACGGTAGTGATGTTCGGGGTGTGGCAATTGAGGGCGTTGCGGGCCAGCCCATAACCCTGACCGATGACATAGCACGTTCGATAGGCTACGCCTTTGCCAAGTGGCTTACCGAGCGAACGGGAAGAACGAACCTGACCGTGGCCGTCGGAAACGACTCCCGCCTCTCCGCTGACGCCATCAAGGAAGCTGTATTTCAAGGCCTTGAAATGGGCGGTTGTGTGGTATTCGACTGTGGACTTGCCTCCACTCCGGCAATGTTCATGTCAACGGTCTTCGAGAACTACACCTACGACGGCTCTATCATGCTCACGGCGAGTCACCTACCCTTCAACCGCAATGGCATGAAGTTCTTCATTGCTGAGGGCGGGCTCGAAAAGCAGGACATCAAGGCTATCCTGATAACGGCAGCGGAAGCGGAAGCGGGAGAACTTGAATCGCTCAAACCTTCCAGTGCAACGCGCGTGCCACTCATGGACGACTATGCATCGCACTTGGTTCAGGTCATCCGAGAAGGAACGGGCAAAGCCACCCCCTTGGACGGACTCAAGATCGTCGTGGATGCCGGCAATGGAGCTGGTGGATTTTTCGTCGACAGCGTGCTCAATCCGCTTGGGGCAGACACGGCGGGCAGCCAGTTTCTTGATCCCGATGGGGCTTTCCCCAACCACATTCCAAACCCCGAAGACAAAGATGCGATGGAGGCCATCATCGCCGCCGTCACGAAGAACAACGCGGACTTCGGAATCATCTTTGATACGGACGTGGACCGCGCAGGTGCCGTCGACAAGAACGGCAAACCCATCAACCGCAACCGTTTCATTGCGCTGATGTCGACAATCGTTCTGGGCGAACACCCCGGCTCAACGATCGTAACCGACTCGGTAACATCAAGCGGCCTCAAGTGGTGGATCGAAGATCACCTGCAGGGGGTTCATCACCGCTTCCAGCGCGGGTATCGCAATGTGATCAATGAAGCCGTCCGGCTCAATGAGGCCGGAACCGAATCCTGGCTTGCGATGGAGACATCCGGGCATGGCGCGCTGAAGGAGAACTACTTCCTCGACGACGGTGCCTACCAGATCGCCAAGATCCTCATCAAGATTGCCCAGCTCAAGTGCGCAGGCGAGGGCACCGTCGATGAACTCATCGCCGCCCTCCCGGAACCAGCCGAAGCCAAAGAGTATCGCCCGCTTATCAAGGAAGACAACTTCTCTGCCTATGCCGACACCGTCCTTGAAGCGTTTACAGCCTTTGTCGAGCAGACTGAGGGGTGGTCGCTTACACCTAAGAATCACGAGGGCGTTCACGTAACCTGCGATGCCAACAGCGGCAACGGCTGGGCCCTGCTCCGCAAGTCACTGCACGATCCACAAATGCCGCTGAATATTGAGAGCGATTCACAAGGCGGCACAGCCCTCATCGCGGGCAAGATTCGAGCATTCCTACTCGGCTTCGATGGACTCGATGTGCCCACGATGGCGTAGTTTTTCCATCGTCTATCCCCAGGTCTTCTTTGCTCTGATTCATCAAGAAGCCCTGCAAACAGAACGCATCCCACCATTGGGAAGTGAAACGGAAGAACGCGCTTGTCATGCGGCAGAGTTACGCAAGAAAACAGGCGGACATCCTACTACCAAGGGCTGACTCACGTCGCCGAGAACTTGTAGACCGTCTGAGAGCGAAACGTCTCACCCGGTCTTAGAATGGTATTCGGAAACTGCGGCTGGTTCGGCGAGTCCGGGTAGTGCTGCGTCTCAAGGCAGAAACCACCACGACGGATGTACATGCATCCGCCCTTTCCCTTGATCGCACCATCCAGGAAGTTCCCAGCGTAGAACTGAACTCCTGGTTCCGTCGTGAACACCTCCATAATGCGCCCACTCTTCACGTCTTCCGCACGTGCAGCAAAGCTCAACGCATCGGCAGAGTCCTTGTTTAGGCAGAAGT
>JABGOW010000279.1 GCA_018645275.1 Verrucomicrobiota bacterium | reverse complement strand
AAGATCTCACGCGACAAGCAGGCAAGAAATTGGAGAATTTATGGGATCTGCTGATTGACGGAGGTGCAAAGATTGTGCAACACTAAGCCTGTAAGAGGCGAGGCTCCGTAGGTAGCCGGACAATTTGCATGGCGTGGCGAACGTTGTCGCGCTTGGCTGTATCCCGCAGAGCACTCGGATTTAGCTCAAAGTGCCCAGAGAAGGAGGAGCCATGCTCGCAATCACACACCGCCCATTCGTCGCAGTCTTTCTTGGTCTCATGTTGTTTGTGAGCGGCCTTTCACAAGCGGCACCGGCCTCACTCCAATCGGTTGAGGCTACCAAGGGTGGGATTGTGCTGAGTTTTGAGCCTGCCACACTCGCACACCAAGTGCTTTCGACCTCCGCCGGTTCCTTCGCGACTCTGTCTGCGGGGGAGAGCATTCCCCAGCACGCGATCGGTCTCCCCGCGCTCCCGACCTATCGCCATCTCTTCGGTATGCCAGAGGGAACAGAGCCACGCGTGGAGGTTCTGGGATATGACACGGAGGATGTGCTGTTAGCGGATCTCGGTATTGATTTGCCGGTCATGCCCGCACAGCCTTCGCTCTCAAAGAGCGCCTCGTCCGCCGATGTTGTGTTCGAGTGGGATCAAGCGGCGTATGCACAGGATGCATTCAACACGACGGAGCTGGCGAGTGTTGCAAAGTCGGGCACGATGCGCGGCGTTGGAATCGGAGCGCTTGTGGTATCGCCGTTTCGCTACAATCCTGTGACCGGCGTGATTCGGATCTACAAGAATCTGAGAATCCAAGTCCATTTCGATGCGGCCAAGAGCGCCCAAGCCAAGACGACGGGCAACACCTTTTCTCCGTTCTTTACTGGTGCCCTGAAATCGCTGATCCATCTCCCTGAAACGGTTACCGCAAAAGCCGACCTTACCCGCATCCCTGTCACCTATCTTATTGTTGCCAGCGACGCCCTTTCCGGAAATGCCAAGCTCGCGCAGTTCATTAGGGCCAAGCGGCGGGTGGGCTTCAACGTTAGAGTCAAGTACGTCGCAAGTACCGCTTCGCCTGCCACGATAGATGCGTGGATTGAATCCAAGTATGCCACCATATCTCCAAAGCCCACGTTTGTCCTAATTGTCGGTGATGAGAGCGGATCTTACCGAGTCCAGACGGACGTCAACCCGGCCCTTGGCTCCGGATCAACCTTTACGGTCTCCCGTTCCGATCTGCGGTATGGGGTCATCGGCCCCGTCGGTGCAGCCAATCGCATTCCGTCGATGTATGTTGGCCGCTTCTCGGTGCGGTCGCTTGCCGATCTGAACGCGCAGGTTGACAAGACGATCTGGTATGAGACCGGACAGTTTGCGGCGGCAGTGCCAAATCTCAGCTACCTTCTGAAGCCATTGGGTGCCGCTGGAAACGACAGCTACAACGCAACACCATATGGAAATCCGCACATTGCCTATGAGTTCAATCACTACCTCAACACGGCTCATGGGATGCCCTCCGCCGTCCACTACCTTCATCCCACTGCAGCGACGATGGACGCCACGATTCGATCTCACGTTTCTGGCGGCGTTAACTTCTACAACTACACGGCCCACGGCTGGGAGTTTGGTTTTGCAGATCCATCCTTTACGATCGCCAACGTGGATGCCCTCGGCAACAGCGGTCGCTACCCGCTGGTCATTGGAAATTGCTGCCTCACCGGATCGTTTGGCAGCAGCGAGTGTTTCGGTGAAGCGTGGCTGAATGCCCCCAACAAGGGCGCGATCGGTTTCATCGGGGCCTCCATGAGCACCGCGTGGAATGAAGACCTCGTTATGGGTGTGGGCACGATTAGTGCCTACAACAACCCCTCTCCGCCACTTTCACAGGCAAGCCCGGGGATGATAGATGGCGTCATGATGGGAAACTATCCGACCCAGGCCGCGCTGAAGCACGCTGGTCTGCTTGCGGTTGAAAATTACGGTGGCTCCCTGGTGAATCACTACTGGCTTTCTTACCACCTTTTCGGGGATCCCTCCCTGGCGGTCCATTTCGGTATCCCGACGGTTCAGGCGGCTGCCCATGCCTCGAGCGTTGCGGCCGGTGCAACAACCTTCCAGGTTACGACCACGCCTGGTGCCTACGTGGCTCTGATTGACGACAGCAACGTGCTGCACGGTGCTGCTGTCGCGAACGGATCCGGCATCGCCAACCTGGTGATCACGCCATTCGTTTCTGGAAATGCAAAACTTGCCGTCACGGCTCAGTTCCGTCGACCCCTGTTCAAGACGCTTCCAGTCAGTGGTGGTGTAGTGTCTCCGGTTCAAGTCAGCGCTTTCGCGATCAATAACGGAAATGCCACGACTTCTGGGAGAACGGTCACGCTCAACAACACATGTAGTGGCAGCCCAATCCTGTACGTCGCGAGTGAGCAATCCAATTTCCGCGGCGCGAAGTGGCGGGCTTATTCCACCGCACCCTCCTTCGTGCTTTCCTCCGGGGCCGGCGTCAAGCGCGTCTACTTCAAGGCCAAGAGTGCAACAGGTGTTTCGCCTGTTGTGTCGGACACGATTCAAATTACGGCGCCTGCGCCAGGGAAGTGCAAGCTTGTGGCGCCCGGCGGTACGGTCCCCAAGGGCTGGAATGATTTCGTGTGGAATCGTGATCCTGAGCGCCGCGCCACTCTCTACCGTCTCTTCGTCCAGGCCAATGGCGGAACACCGAAGACCTACAACGTGCCGGATCGAGGAACTGCTCGTGTGACGAGGCAGGTGTTCCTCGCGGGGAATACGAGCTACACGTGGTGGGTGCGGGGGCGTTCTGCGGCGGGTGTCTGGGGTGAGCCGTCAAACCGGTCGAGCTTCACGACGGGCTCGTACGGCCCTATTCATACTCTGGTCGTGTCTGGGTCGAGCGTCCGAATGGCGGTTTGGGATAACGGCAGTCTCGAAGATGGCGACCGTGTCCGTATCATGGTCAATGGCGTCATTAGACGAAACGTCAACCTGACCTTCGCCAAGCAATATGTCACCCTTCCCCTCCGCTATGGGAACAACATCATCACCATTACCGCGATCAACGAGGGAACTGCATCACCCAACTCCGGTGCGGCAACCTTCTCCGGCAACATCCACTCCGGAAACGGAACCTACAGCTGGAACATCAACAAGGGCCAATCCGTAACCATCAAGGCGGTCAGAAAGTAACGGGCTATGTCCCGCATGGCGTGATGCCCAAGATCAGGGGTGGCGGATGAGACGGGGGTTCATGGCCAAGTTGGGTGTGCGTGTTTGCGTCGTCGGCGCTGTGGTTGCCGGGGGCTGTTGGTGGGTGTGGCATCATGGGGCGTCTCGGAAAGAAGTGGAAGACGTCTCGCGGCCCGTGGGGCTGTGCGCGGATGGCAGTCCCCAGCCAAAGCCCTCTTTCGTCCCTGCTGAGAACAGTGCAGTGAGTAGCCCCGCTGACGGGGCGTCCGCTTCTGCGGCTGGGGCCTCGGGGGTGCCGAGTGCCATGGTGCCCGAAGGCGGGGGGGATGTTGCTTCCGATGGGCCTGATGAGCTCGTGGTTCCCAATGACCTACCTCCCGACGGGGTGGAGATGTCATCGGCAGAGTGGCCATCGAGTCCTTCCGGCTATATCAATGGCGTGGTGAAGCAGCTCTTGCTCTCGACCAATTCTGCAACGCTGGTGGCGTCGGCGGAAACATTGGTGGCCTCCACCAATCCGCTGCTGCGCGTAACGGGATTGGCGCTCTATTTGGCTACGACGAGCGAGGCAGATGATTTCATTGCAACGGCGAATGCAGATGATGCGGTGGATGTGCCGTTGAATCTGATGGCGTGGTGCCGGGAGAATGGTCACCCCTATGAGTACCGGCAGATTCTGGAAGGACTCGCATCGCGTGAGCTTTCTGAGGCGGACCTGAGCGCGCTTATCGTCGGCGATTCCCTGACTCCCGCCGGACAGCGCGTTGCCTTGGATTGGTTGCTTGAAACGAGCGAAGACACGGTCTTATCAGATGACCTCTGCGAGCGGTTGCTGGCTGACGATTCTCAGGACTATTCCGTGCGCCTCAGAGCGCTCTTCTCGCTTTCTCAGGGACAGCCCTCGACGGAACTGTCTGCACTCTTTGCAGATCTGGAGGCGCAAACATGGGAGTCCGAGGAGTGGTCGGCCGGGGTGCAGCGGCTCTCGATCTTTGTCGACCACTTTGCTGAGGAGCTACAGGATGCACCTACGCTCACAACCGATATGGTTCGGGTGCTTTCAAGTGCGGATCATGCGCGACGCGTGGAAGATATGGCGGCCTACGCAGAATATCTGGTCGCAAATGCATCGCAAGCTCAGGTTGCGGATGATGCGGTTGATGCCTTGCTGGAATCTGTGCGTGAGCTTACGGATACGGCGCTTGCGCCTGCCGAGGAGATTGCGCTCTCGCGGCTGAGCGGTTCGCTCGAGCAGCTGCGGCAGATCGCGGCGCAGGAGGCATCGCGAGAAGAGGCTGACTCGGAAGCACCGTAGTCGCTTTGGTCCTGTCTGCCGTCTTGGCCTTTCACGGGGTTGCTTATGTAGACACAGACTCTCTGGCAGGGCGGCAGGGGCAGAGGGGAGATCCTTCGCAAGCTCAGGATGACAGGGGTTGAGGGGGATGACTGGGGCAGAGGGGAGATCCTTCGCAAGCTCAGGATGACAGGGGTTGAGGGGGATGA
>JABGOW010000393.1 GCA_018645275.1 Verrucomicrobiota bacterium | reverse complement strand
CGCCGATTTCAATACCGTCAATCAGCTCTTCCCGCTTGATGCCCATGACCTCCATTGACATGGCGCAGGCCACAATCTTGACGCCAGAGTCCATTGCCTGCTGCATGAGGGACGGCAGGGAGTCTACGTTCTTGGTGCGCATGACGTGCTTCATCATGGCTGTGCCAGCCCCCAGCATATTCAGGCTCGAGAGTTTCAGCCGGCGAGCGCCCTTGGGCATCATCATGCCGAACATCCGATCCAGGAAGGCTTTCCCGCCGGCCTGGGGAGCGGTCTTGCGTAGCGCGTTGAGCCCCCAGAAGGTGAAGAAGAGCGTCATCTTGTTGCCCATTGAGATCGCCCCATTGGCGATAATGAACGCGGCGAGAACTTTGTCCAAATCACCAGAGAAGACAACCATCGTCTTCTGCTTGGTATTCGTCAAAGAGGCATTGGCTGCGAGCGGTGCACCTTTGCGAATGATCGCTTCGGTTTCTGCGCCACGCGGCGTCACCGAAACGAGGGTGTGCCCGCTGGAGCGACACCAGAGCGGCATGTCGGTTGCGAATCCGGGATCGGATGCAACAGCGCAGACCTCGTCCCCCGTACGCGCACTGTTGAGTGCAGCCGCGAGCTGCCGAATGGGGCCGGGGCACTGCAGACCGCGGAGGTCCAGGTCAACCCGCCTGCCCGTAGCTTCTGTTTGGCAACTGCTCTTGTCTTCGGCATACGACACCACCGGAGCCTCCGGCGACACCGGGCAGACTCCGGTACGGTGTGTGTGACAGAAGGTCATGCTGCCGCCGGAGAGGGTGCGGACATCAAAGCCGTTCTGCTTGAGAAGTCGCTGTGCAAGATAGCTGCGGAAGCCGACCTTGCAGTAAACGAAGACCGGTTTCGCCTTGTCGATCTGATCCAGGCTGTCGCGAAGAGATCCCAGGGGCAGCAGGCGTGCGCCGGGGATGTGCCACGACTCATACTCAGCCTTGCTGCGCACGTCGATGATCTGGCCCGCATTCGTCTGCCCGGGGTAGTCCTCGGCATGCCAGACGTCGACCAGTCCCGCCATCATGTTGCTACCGACAAACCCAGCCATATTCACGGGGTCCTTTGCAGATCCGTATGGGGGCGCGTAGCTGAGCTCCAGATGTTGCAGATCCTGAATCGTCATCCCGGCGGTTAGGGCTGTTGCAAAGACATCTATCCGTTTGTCGACGCCGTCGTAGCCCACAACCTGGGCGCCCAGCAAACGGCCGGTGTCGGGATCGAAGAGCACCTTCACGTGCATCGTGGCCGTGCCGGGATAGTAACCCGCGTGGCCGGAGGGGTGGATATAGAGCTTCTCATACCGCCGCCCCGCAGCCTTGAGGCGCTTCTCGGTCGTACCGGTGGCGCCTCCGGTCATTTCGAAGACCTTGACGATCGCGGTGCCTTTGGTCGTGGTATAGATGCTGTCGCCCCCACAGAGGTTGTCAGCAATGGTCCGTCCATGGCGGTTCGCCGGGCCGGCCAACGGGATCTGTGCGGGAGTTTGCATGACGTGGTCGGTCACCTCCACCGCATCGCCACCGGCATAGATGTCCGGATCGCTTGTGCACAGGTGCTGATCAACGCGGATGCCCCCCCGCTCCCCGACATCCAGGCCGGCGTCGCGGGCAAGCTGTGATTCCGGTTTGACGCCAGCAGCCATAATCACAAGATCCGCTGTCAGCATTTCGCCATCGACCAACTCAACACGGAGCTGCTTGTCATCTGTTGCCGTGAAGGCGGCGGCCGCCGCCCCAAGGTGCAGGCGTACGCCATGCCAGCGGGCATGTGCTTCCAGAGGGCGTGTCATTTCCGGATCCAGTGGCGTCATAAGTTGGTCGGCCATCTCCACAAGGTCAACCTCAAGGCCTCGCTCTTTCAGATTCTCGGCCATCTCGATCCCGATATAGCCACCGCCAATGACAACCGCAGACTTCGCGCCAGCATCGAGCACGGTTTGGATACGGTCCATGTCGCTTACGTTACGCAGCACCAGAATGCGGGGATCGTCGATGCCAGGCAGGTTCGGCCGAATCGGGGCGGCGCCCGGGGCAAGAACGAGCTTGTCGTATGCCTCCTCATACGTGTCGCCCGTCGCCAGGTCGCGCACGGTCACGGCTTTGGCCTCGCGGGAAATCGACAGCACCTCGTGCCCCACCCGCACATCCAGGCCCAGCATGCGACGCAGGCTGGCGGGGGTCTGCAACAGAAGCCGGTCGCGTTCCTGAATGGTGCCCCCGATGTGGTAAGGGAGCCCGCAATTGGCAAAGGAAACATGCTCTCCGCGTTCCAGAACCACAATCTCAGCATGCTCATCAAGGCGGCGGGTTCGCGCCGCACACGACATTCCGGCGGCAACACCGCCCACAACAACCAGTTTCATTTGTGACTCCGTTTCTTGCGTATACAGTTAAGAATCGTGAGAGAGTTGGGATCGGCGATGCTATACCAGACGTGGCGTTCCCGCCGCTCTGCGGCCACCAGCCCTGCCACCTTCATGCGAGAGAGATGATGCGAAACCGTCGCCTGCGGCATCCCCAGTGCCTTCACGAGGGAAGATACCGGTTGAGTGCCATGAAGGTCCAAGTGTTCGATAATGCGCAAGCGGTCCCGGTGTGCCAACACACGCAGCACGTCGGCCATGCGCTCCAACAGTTCAATCGTTAAGTTCTCATCAGACATGCGCGCACCATATATGCAGACATCTAGATATGTCAATATCTAAACTGCGAATTTCCGCCGCCCTATTCTAAAGCCCTTGTTTCGACGCAGCTCAACGGGCATCCTATCCACACACGGGGTGAGGTCCCCACTAGGAGACTGAAGTGGGGCTCTGCCTGCAGGACCGCGACGACCGCCTTCAGTGGCGGAACATATGGGAGGAAGAGCTGTGATACTTTTGCGTTTGTTTGCCATACTAGTGTTTGCCGTGCTGCTGGTCGGTTGTTCGAGCGTAACGACACGTTACGCCAGCATCGACGAGGCCATTGCGCGTGGTGATCTGGCGGATGTGCAGGGGCACCTGAAGAACAATGCCGCGACCGCGAACAGGGGTAAGCATGAGCGGCTGACACCCCTGCAGCAGGCGATCCTGCGCAAACAAACCGAAATTGCTTTGGTCTTGGTTGGCGCAGGCGCAGATGTCGATGCGGCGGACGGGGCAAAGCGGACGCCGCTCCACCTGGCCGTGGAGCGCAAGGACGTAACGGTCGTGCAGAGCCTGCTCCAGCATGGTGCGCGTCCCAATGAGCGCGACAGAGGAGGGTGGACGCCTCTGCATCACGCGGCGGCCAAGGATTGTATCCCCGTAGCGCGGGCACTTATCGAGGGTGGTGCCGATCCCATGACGTTGAGTGAAGGGGGAGGGACTCCTCTGCACGAGGCTGCGGCCAGCGGAAGCGCAGAGATGGTTCGGCTCCTGCTTGACCAGCATGTGGCCCCCGAGGTCGTTTCAAAGAGCGGCGATACCGCGATAGGTATCGCCAGACAGAATGGCAACACCGCCGCTCTGGGTGTACTTGAATCTGCAACTGTCAGACAGAAGTAGAGAAGGGGGACAGCTCCGCGTGCGCAAGCACCCATTGGGTCGTTCTAGATATCGGCATGTGATTCCGACTGGAGTGTTTGCGCGATTGGAATGTCGGCGGGCGACAGCTCGAAGTCAAGGAGAGCACCAACGTCAACCCACTCGGCCCGGTCGTGCACGCTCAACTGTAGATCGCCGGACACGATCCTGGCATCGTATGCCATGATCGTGAAGGTGCCATGATCATACCGGTACTCGCTTTCCGCGACCTTTGAGCCGATCAAGCAGCACAGAGACAACTCCTCCTGAAGCTCACGTGCCAGACAGCCCTCAGGCGTCTCATCTTCGTGAATCTTGCCTCCCGGAAACTCCCAGAGGCCGGCCAGCTTCTGCCCGGCGGCCCGGCGCGTCAAAAGCACCTTGCCGCCACGCCGAATGATGGCCGCCGTCACGAGCTTCTTGTCCGGCCAATACACCGCTCGCTCGGGGATTACCCATCGGATGCCCCCTCGCGGGTCCGGCACATCTCCGCCATAACGGGGAATGACATGGACATGCGCGTGCGGTATCGTCTGACCCGCTGCCTGAGCGTCGTTGATGCCGATGTTGAATCCATCGGGATCATACATCTCCTCCAGCAACTCACGGGTGCGCCGAACCGTCTCCCAAACCGCAGCCTGCATATCCGAATCCAGTTCGAATAGAGAAACGACCGGAAGGCGCGGAACCACCAACGCATGCCCCTTCGACACAGGATACCCATCATAGAAGGCCACCGCAGATTCCGTTTCCAGAATCACCCGCTCCGGATCAACCGGATAGAATGGAGAGTCCTCGCCCAGAGCGCTCATCGCAACAGCCTCTTACTCCTCACATGACGGGGTTGGGTGGCCCATCGGGATCATTGGGGTCATCGGGGCCACCGCCGTCTGGTGTGGGTGAAGCAACGCTTGACGTGCTTGGCATTTGCGCACTACCGGACATGTACTCGGGGCCGCCCCCACCGGATCCGCCACCGGAGCCGTCCCCGCCACCGCCACCATCAGGACCGACGGGCGGCGACATGGTTGTGGATTCGTCAATATTCAGAGCAGTACCACCGCCACCGCCGCAAGCAGGGCCGCCGCCGCGAATGCCGTCGTCACGCCCCCCGCCACTGATTGACCGGCGGTGCCGTTCCCAGCCGTCGTCGCCGTCGTCTTTCTGGGGCGTGGAACCGCCACCGCCCGAAGAACCATCGCCACCGCCTGCGCCGGACATGGCCTGCACCCGCGCGTCCTCTGGCGGGGGATCAACGGGATCGGTAAAATCCATATCGACCTCATCATCGTCGGGTGGCTCATCACCGTCGGCGACGTCATCTACATCGGCATCAGCATCGCCGGTGTCTATGCCGCCATCATCATCACCATCGTAATCGTAATCGGGATCACTTGTCGTCTCCCCCTCAAAATGGACAGTACCCGAAAGCGGGCCAACGCTAGAACCCCAGTTTTCGACCTTGGTTTTTGTGCCTTCGTCCAGGGCCCCGCTGTAGTAGTCATCTGCCACATCTTCGTGGCTTCGACCCGGATCACTTCTCCTGATAAGGTCGCCTTCCTGATCGATACCACCGGGCAGGTTGCCCGGGTCAATGCCCTCCGGCAACGGAGCTGCCCCCGCATCCTCAATAATGCGCTGTGCGCCATCCCGAATCCGATCCCAGCGTGGGTCCAGGAGATCTGGACCCCCGCCAGCATCCGGGATGAAGAGATCGGAGACCCCTCCTCCAGCAGCATCCCCGGGTCCTCGGGGAGAGAAAACCTCTCTAACCGCCTCTAGGTTCGGGCGGTGCCGGGGAATTCCCGGGGAGACAACATGGCTTGTTGTGGGCTTGACGTTGGGCGCAACGCTCGGAGCTGCCAAGGCCGGAGTCGGTACACTCTGGCTTGGCTGCGACGAAGACTGCGCGGGGGCGGCGACCTGCGGGATCACCGTGTCCCGGTGTACGGGCCTAATCGTGCTGGAGCTCCCGGTGGGCTTCCTTGGTGTGACCTGTACAGCCGTCGCCGGGGAGGAGATGCGCACATCACCGGACGACGTCGCTTTGCCTCCACTGGGCGCCGCAAAACCAGGAGTAGAGCAGGCCACTGCCAGAGCGATGGCCAATGATAGGTTGCGCATTGAGTATGACTGCTTTAGATCCACGACGACCTCCCCTGCTGTGTGCACCAAGTCCACATTGGACGAGGCACGCTGTTTCGACGAAAAACGTAGCGTATGTAATCAGACCGCCATGGAGCTTACCACAATGTCAAACGCATTTCAACGTTCGTTGCAGGAAGATGGGGAAGATGCCCCAATCATTACTGGTGTGTTGGTGGTGGCGGATTGAATCCGGGATTGTTGGGCGACGAGGGGTTGTTTGGGTTGTTGCCGGAAGACTGAGTCTGGGTAACGGTCACTTCTTCAGCCTCTGGTTCCGGTACGTCCTGCGCGCCGTGCGGCTGTTGATCGTATGGCGGAAGGTCGGCCCGCATCAATGGTGAATTCTGCCCGGTAGCCCTGAAATGTGGAGAGCGCACGGTCCATTCGCGTTTGGCAAGGCCGGCCGCCTGGTCAATCTCCCAGTCTTCCTCCCAGGATGCAAGGCCGGTCGAAGTCAGAAGAACCAAACCGACTACTGCAAGTGCGTATTTCATCATCTTTCCTCGCGCTAGAACGTTGCTCGCAATGACACACCCGTGACACTACGTTCGTAGTCCGAAAACTCAACGGTTGATTTGCTGGTCTCATAGGTATAGCTGACTTCCCCGGTCAACCAGTTGCAGAAGAGCGGACGGGACAGAGAGCCATTGGCTTTCCAACTGTCATCAACGCGCTTGGGATCGGGCGTGTACTCCAAGTAGTCTTCCTCCGAGTATGAAACGCGGGTCTTGAACTGGAACCGAAGGGGCAGTCGAAGCTGAACGATGACACGCCCGTTGTGGCTCTCGATGTCAAACTGATCGCCAACGGCATCCATTTCGCGGTACTCATACCCGAGACCAAAGGTGAGCTTGTTGCCGAAAAGATAGAAGTACTGGTCGGCACCATACGCAACGTCAACACCGTCCCTGGAATACAATTCCGGCGAAGTCGTGTCGTTCTCGAAGTCCTTCTCGGCACGGGTCGCAAAGGGCGCAAAGACCGCCCTTCTCGCCAGGCGAAGCTCAAGCCCCAGGGCCGCGCTTTCAGTGGTGCTATACGGATCATCTCCCAGCGTCACATCCGTATAGGAGGCGGTTAGATCGAAACGGTACGGAATCAGGAACGCCCCGCTATGGCGTACGAAAGCGGCACCGGTGCCAATGACTAAATCGTAGTCGGCAAACGTGGATTCCTCATGCCAGCTTCCATAGCCCGACACGTAGGCCCCGATCGTTAGCGGCAACTTGCCCGCTCTCTGGTCCAGAGGGCGGAGCTCGAGATAGGCAGAGGCAACTTCCCGCCACGACTCATTGACGCCATCACTTTCAGTCGCAGATGAACGCGCCGCAACGTTATCATCGAGTTCCCCCGCAGCGCGCAGGCAGAATGTCCAGCGCCGTGGCTTCCGTGGGACCTGTGAGGTCGCGGCAATCTGCTCTAGCCGCGGGATGGCTGCAGCCGCACGAGCCGCATACGGCGACTCCGGGGCGATCTGTTGCACCTGCTGAAGCTGCACAAGCGCGTCGGCAATGTTGCCGACAGAGGCCAGAGCCTGCGCTAGGTAAAAACGGCAAGCCACACTGTCTGGGGCAATCCCGACAGCCCTGGTCAAGATGCCGGTTGCTTCATGGGTACGATCCAGCTCCATCAGGCATACGCCCTTCAGGCGCAGGAGAAAGACATCATCCGGGGCAATCGCAAGCAACCCGTCAAGTTCCTCAAGGGCCCCGGCATACTCCCCATCTCGAATGAGCGTCGCACTCTTCTGGAGGTGCTCCGGCACTGCGGCGGTCGACGGCGGTGAACAAAGCAACACCCCCGCGACGGTTACCATTGGAACAAGATGCTTGAATCTCAGCTTCATACGTCTATCTCTATCTCTCGGCCAGACGCTGTACGCAAAAGTCCTTAACATTGTCCCGTCTCACCGGGCCAATAACAAGCCAATTCCCGCCCCCTAGTGGGGACAGACCCGAACGGCACTCCGCCCCCACCGAGCTTGCCCCGGTGGAGCGATGATGTGCGGCTATTGAGAAGTCACGAACAACAATCGAAGAGCCCGAAAAGGAGCGATAAGAGCGCAGAGCTCCCTCATCGCTCCATACGGGCTCGATAAGCTACAGTGCCCAGCAGTGGCGGAGTTTCCAATCATGGCGCCACCGGGACAAGCCCGGAGGGGGCCGTGATCCGCTTAACTGAGTGTCTTATGTCGCGCGACATAAAGTGCCATTCGCGACAGCCCCTCCAGCTCCCTCAGCACCTCGTCGAAGCGGCGCCTATTTCGGTGCGGGTGCCGCATTGGTCAAAGCGGCTCCCCCGGATGATCGCGCACGCGCTTTCGCGCGCCAAAAAGTACTGCTTTCTCCGGGTTGCCCGGTGGGATCTACCGCGAACTCTCGTTGGTGTGGCGATGATTGCTGCATGATGCTTGCGTTTGCGGCAGACTGCCAGTTCAGGAGGTCCGCCGATGACTCCATCTTCACAATAGAGGGACGAGGCGATGCCAGAGCAATGGAGCCCACCAGCGATGATGTAGATTCCCGATCAAACTCTATGATCTCAGAGGGGACCGCCGCATACAAATCAGCTTCGTCAACCAACATTCCAAAGATAAAGCACTTGTAATCAGACTCATAGGGAATGTTGACGCGGGTATTCACTGCAATCGTGATCGTGTGGGGAACCTTGATCGGCCGGGCCAGCGTGTTCCAGGTGGCCGAGAACGGCATCGTCGAAATCCACCTGGATTGCTGGGTGCCATCTGGGATGAGCTCAACGGCCATTAGTTGCTCACTGTTCAGCCACTCATCATTGAACATAATATGCTCAATGATGAACACCTTTCCGGTTGGCGGCCTATAGGAGCTATCCGAATCACCGCAGTCCAAGAGTAAGACATGAGGGACAACGACAGCCCCCACATGGGTTGCGATCATGACAACTGTGCCCAACAGAATCTGACCCCAGAATAGACTTCGTTTCACGGTGTGCCTCCATCGGTTATGCTGAAGCGAAATGGACTCAGCGGGCTTGCACGCACGCTGTTAGCCGTTCGCCTGCAAAATCAGAATACCATATACGGCAGAGATGGACAGGTTCTCTTTCAGGAGCATACTGCGATGCTAAGGGGTCGAACCACGGACTGAAGTAGGGACAGGCCCGAATGACGCTCCCTCAGTAGGCATGGCTCTCTAGAGCTGTGCCACAAGCGATGAGCATCAACGGCTCATTACAGTCGACCCGCAAGGAACGCTAGAAAGGGTTCAGAATTCATCGGGTGTCGACGGTCCGAGACAAACCAGCTGCTTACACCAGCGATCCAAGCCAAGAAACGGTAACCGTTAAGCTTAGGCGGATATTCAAGTATACTGCGCGCTCTGCGCGAATCCAAAGCTCCGACTCCGTCTGAGCACTCCATATGGGAGCGGAAAATTTGGAGTGCGGGGACGGAGTCACCGCTTTTCTCAAGCGCGGAGCGCGTTCTTGGTGTTGTAAAGCCAAGCTTAACGGTTACAGAAACGGACCTCTAAGATTCGTTTCGCCCCTCTGAAACGCCCGACCGATAACGCGCACAGTTGGTTGCAGACGGGGAGCGTAGCTCGCCTTTTTCATGATATGCTCCTTTGTGTGGGTTCCCTCAGTCTATGACGCATGGCCCTGCAGAAATACGCCGTGGGGCGCAAGGCGTGTTGATCGTGTTTGGCACTTTCGATGGCAGCAGCGCAGATGCCGATCCTCGCCAGCATTATTGACTAAGCGCGGCATAAGCATGTATACTTTCCGCTCCGTTCTATTTGCGTGCCGGTCGACGCGCAGCATGTTACGGGGGAGGGATCTTGGGAGTGTTTCGAGCGGTTACCATACTGACCATTGTTCTCGCTGTAGGGTTTTCGCGTGGAACAATCGCCGGACATATTGAGGCTCGCAGCCTCTCTTTTACGTTGCCCATTCCATCGACCGAAGTGATTTCAGTCGCCGGCGGGGTAGAGGTCCGCTCAGGTGGCTACAGACCACGCGGAGATCTTGGGGACCCGGCAATTCCCCAACATACATTCCGGATCATTCTGCCCGCCGCTGTTGTGGACGAATCGGTCCAAGTCTCAATCCAAAACATCACAGCCTCGCAGCAGTCTTCTGAACCGGTTGTTCCTCTGCAGTTGTATAGCGACGATCCAGACTCGCAGGAGCGCGATGATGGCTTGCCGTTGACTGGGGGCACGAACATGGCCATCTATGCGGCATCCGGCTTCTATCCAACGAGTTTTCTCACGGGAAGGAATCTGTCCTCCTCACGCGGCTGGCGCATCCTCGATGTATATGTGGCGTCCGTACGCATGAATGCCGAATCAGGAACGCTTGCCATCGCGGAGTCGATTGATATTTCGGTTGGCTTCAATGAATGGAAAACGGACGGTGATAACGATATGACCGTCTACGCGGCACATCCCGTCTATGCCAATACCGATTTCATCTCGTCTGTCGTTACAAAGCAGAGCCTGCAAAATCTCCTGGCACTTCAGGATGCGTACGCTCCATTTGTCCAGTTTGCCGAGTCGAGCGTATCAGTACCGAACTACGACTACCTCATTGTGACGGCCGAAGAGATCTTCAACGAGCGCTTCGACAACGGTCTGTGGGACTTCATTGTCCACAAGCAGAACTACGGATATCACCCAGCCACGATTACCGTTGAGACCATCTACTCGCTGATGAGTGGCAATACATACTTGGGTGATATCTACAACCAGAGAGCCCAGATGATCCGGGACTACATCGAGACGTTCTATCAGAACCACGGCATCGAGTACGTGCTTCTTGTGGGAAATCCGGATCAGAAGGCCAACCTGACCAAAGCACACGATCCGGACCCCGCAGGTGTCCCGATGTTGCGCTGCGTAACGGGGTCGGCCAACTCATACACGGATGCCTTCTATGCGGATCTCTTCAAAAGCTGGGATACGGATAGCGACGGTAATTTCGGGGAGTCCTGGTCCGCGCCCGGCACCCCGGATCTGGAAGTCGGACGTATTGCTCCCGTTGGCGGGTATGTGGACTCCATCCGTATTAACGGTGTGACGAATATTGTGGCCCGCACCAACAAGCTCAAGCGCATCTTTCATAAAATGGCCCTCTATGATCTAGAGATCGACAAAAGTCGCCGCTATGGCGTACTGCTGCCCGGTTCCTACATGTTTGGGTCAGCCGGCGACCCTCCGGGGGATTTCATGGATACGGTTGACTACCGTATCTCCGTGCAGGGGGGGGCGAGTTTCTGGTCGCATCGGTTGTACCAGGATGGTGGACGGTACGGATTGACGGATGCCTGGCATGATGGGGTGCCTTCACCCGAGGCGACGGCCGACTTGGTGGGAGGCATGCCCAACGCCCTGACCGCCTATTGGGGATCCAATTCGTATGGCTTGGTTTCCTGGTATGGGCATGGATTCTATGATCAGGTCGAGGTCAGCAAGTATGACATGCGCGAAGGAGATATGATGAACGTTGACTGGGTGTGGGACAATCCGTTGGATCTCTCCGCCTACATTGAATCTTCTGCATGTTTGAACCTGGAGCCGGGTACGGATTCATATTCCTCGTTTGACTTGGACGGACAGCAGGAGCGATGGGCCAACCTGGCAACGATGCTGCACTATAATCGGGCGGTGGCTATCAGTGCAAACACGGCCAACGGATATTCGATTACCAATGCCGGCTACAGCGCCACCCCGCAGGTGGGAGATGTGTTTTATATGCAGCGCGACATCCTTGGGAGAATTTCGGGCGGTGCGAGTTTCGGGGCGGCTCTGCGCGGAACACGAGACGATGCTCAAAGCACATACAGCAGCGACAACAAGTGGATACTCAAGAATTTCCTCCGGCGCAATCTGCTCGGCGACCCTTCGCAGAAGTTGTTTGAGTCCATTCCTGCCGATGACAGCTACGAAGACAACGACACCTTTGTGAGTCCTGCAACCATCTTCAACGGCTATCTGACCTATGGGGCAGGTTCCTGCACGATGGCCGCAACCAACTGGATACGGGGGGCTCTGGCAGCCGACACAGACATCTACAAACTTGAGCGCCTCGGGTCAGGGGAGAAGAAAATCCACGTCTACATCTACCCGGACCTTACGTATGAAGCGGGGTGTGACGACCTGTTAAGTGACATCACCGTTCGTGTTTTTGATGAAAACTACCACGCTGTTACGATGACCGAGTATAATGATTGGGTTGACGTCAATGATGGGCGGCGTTGTCGCCTTTTATGGTGGCCGTCGGGCACGAGCGGCGTGGACACCTCGACCTTCTACGTCTGGTTGCACCCGGGTCCCTTTGCCCAAGAGTATGATTTGAAGGTCTACCTCGGCGGAGACTACGTGTCGGACATCCGTCCCACCCTTTTCACCTTCGGCTGCCTCACGCGTTAGCCTGTCGGGCTACTGCGGCCCCGGTAGTGTACTCTCACCTCCTTCCGTCTCTGAATGCTGAGACGGTTAGAGGCAGAGCTTTAGCGGGTCACGCGAATCCGGTAGAAGCCGACGCCATTGGTGACCCCTCCAATATCCTCGCGTTCCTGGGGCGATGTGGGCGACGTATTGGTGGCAACAGCACGCCACACCGTTGCCGGAAAGAAGAAAAGAAGAAGAGGTCTGTTAAGCAAAATAGTTCAGGATCTTTTCGGGAAAACGTCATTCTCGCCGCTTCTATTGGGGTAGCAGCATAGATGACCTGGTCCTGTCCCCATTCCTTCATTACGTAACTCCTTGGTGCTCTAAGAAAACCTGCCGCGCCTGGGCGAAGCCAGAGGCGAAGACTGGTGGTCCGACTCGAATGGCACTCTTACGATCTATTGTCTTTTAACACCTTTGCGGGATTGCCTGCTATAATCAAATTGTCTCCAAAAGGTTTTGTTACAACTGAACCAGCTCCAATGATTGAATTATTGCCGATTCTAGCTTTGCCAGTACAAATTGCACCATCTCCAATAAGAACGTTGTCTCCTACAGTAGGGACTTCACTGTAAATTCTAACAAAACGAACATTTCCATAAATCGAACAGCGTTCACCTATAACTGTACCCGTTGTAAAAAGAACTCCTCTGGGGTGAGGAAGTCTTAATCCTGCTCCTATTGTCACATTGTTGGCAAATTCCAAACCGTGAACATGAAGTAGGATTCTAAAAGGAATGAACGTTGGGAGATGATATCTTTCAAGTGTTTGAAACACTCGAATCCAAATAATTGCATTAAAATAGTTAGGAACGATGAAGGAAACTAAGAACTTAAGACAACCAACACCATTTATGTTTGCATCTTCTATTAACATCTTTTCCTCCGCGCAACCTTGATTGTCCATCCTGGCCGCAGATCACGTCAAGCAATTCGTTTGGTCAGAGTGGCGGGGCTTGAATCGAGACCACACGCCATCCTTACGGACAGGCGCATCCCCCAAGAGCTGAGACTCATGTTTGCGGGCCGGTGAACCAGCGCCCTGTTAGCCTTTGGTCAGGACAGGGGACGAGGTCGCGAGCGGCAGGTCGATGTGGAATCGCGTCCATTGCCCAATCTCGGATTCAACATGCAGTTTCCCTTCGTGCTCCCCCACGATCCCATGGCTGATCGACAGGCCCAGCCCGGTTCCCTTGTCCTGCGGTTTCGTGGTGAAGAACGGGTCGAACATTCGCTCCCGAACATGCTCCGGCAAACCCGACCCCATGTCCTCTACCGTTATGCGAACGCCACGACCGGACTCTAGCTCGATCTCACGCCCAGAAACCGTGATTTTCTTGTTGGGATCCCTCTGCCTCTGCGGGTACTTCATGTTAAGAGCATCTCGGCTATTCGTCAGCAGGTTCATCACAACTTGCTGAATCTGCTGACTGTTGCAGCGCACCGTTGGCAAGTCGGAGGGAACATCAATCGCCAGCTCAATCGCATCATGTCTCATGACCGTCCGGATGAGAGACGCCGCCCCCTCTACCATCTCCGACACAGTGACATCGTCACGTCGACTCGGCTCTTCCGCCCGTGCAAAATGCAACAGGTTCTTAACGATATCTCTAACCCTGTTCGTCTGCCCCATGATTGCGTCGGCCATGTCGACGATCTCACTTTGCTGACCGACGGCATCCCGAATCAACTCCGCATACCCCATAATTCCCATGATGAGATTATTAATTTCGTGAGCAACGCCACTGGCCAGCGTACCCATTGAATCGAGTTTCTGTGCCTGTCTCAGCTGGGACTCGAGGGCGACCTCTTTACTGATATCACGTTTGACGGCGACATAGTTGATCAGACGCCCCTGCGCATCGTGAACAGGGGAGATAACGGCATCCTCCTCATAGAGGGCACCATCCTTGCGACGGTTCACAAATCTCCCATGCCAGGTATCACCACTACAGAGCGTCTTCCACAGATCCTCGTAAAAGGCGCTATCGTGTTTCCCGCTCTGAAGAACACGCGGGTTCAGGCCAATTGCCTCCTCCTGTGTGTACCCACTTATCGTTTCGAAAGCCGGATTGGTATACTGGATAGTGGCATCCGTATCGGTCACCACAATGGCCTCCGCCGCTTGGTCAATCGCAGAGGCAAGCCGACGCAATTTCTCCTGTGACTTCACACCCTCTGTCTCATCGGTGTAGACAGCCACAATTTCCCCGGAAGGCAAGCGATAGACCCAATTCTCACGCCACACACTGCCGGCGCCGTCTTGGTAACGCGTCACAGGAAGATGCCGCGATTCACCTGTCTTCCACACGTCACGAAACAGGTCAAGCAAGCCAAAACTGCCAAAACCCGGGAACGCCTCAGTCACTCGCATACCAACGAGATTCTCTTGGGATACCCCGTCCATCTCGCAGCCAGCCCTGTTGATGGCCACAAAAACAAAGTCATCACCATCATCAACCGCTCTGTATATCGCGACGCCATTGTTGACCGTATCGAACAACCCGCGAAAACGCTGCTCACTGTCAATCAGGGTCTGTTCAGCGTTCCTCCTAGCTGTGATATCCAACCCATAGATGTTGGCATATCCCGCCTCCGGAATGGGAGAGATCATCAACGTCAGGTAACGATCTTCACAGAACACCTCAACGGCCATACGCTCGCCAGATGAGAGCGACTTGGCGACTAAGCCACAATACGCATCCGGCAACACAAGCCGCCCGTTCTTCTTCCAAGTCGAAAGCAGGGATGCGGCGCCATGGTTCGCATACAGGATCTCCCCGTCTGCCGCGACCCGGAGAACCGGGTTGGGATTCTCGCTGGGAAACCGCGATACCGAACGAATCTGCGCCGCCACCTGCTTGCGCTCAGAAATGTCACGCCCTATAGAGATGAGATACTTCGACTCCCCATCATCATCCGGAATGACAGACACGCGATATTCGGTAGGCACTTTGCGGCCATCCTTGCAGATCAGGTCCAGCGTGATGGTACCGCTCCCCTCCTGCAGTACGTTCTGTATAAAGGGCGTAGCCCGGGCGACATCCTCGGGGCTGTAGTAGGTAATGGGAGCCGGCAGCTCGCGGATTTCATCATCCGTGTATCCTGACGTGTCCCGGAAAGCCCGATTCCAGTAGAGCGCCTTGCCCGTCGCCACCTCGAACAGGAAAAACGTATCTAACTGCGCATTGAGCGCACTGTCGATATGCTTTCCGTCCGCAAAAAATTGCAGTCTTGATGTATCACTCATGCTATCCACCACCCGTGGGAGTGTACCTACTTCACACCCCACAACCAATCCAAACGACTTCTACATTGTCTCGTTTCCTTATGGCAGAGGGAAGCAGAAACAACGAGGCCGCTCTGATTATTCGACTTGCAGCTGGAGGAAGGCGGAGGCGTTGGTGCTGGCGTCGAGATAGAGCCATGAATAGTAGCCATCGCCTCGCCAATAGGCCGCACCGGCATTTCCGGCTTCATCAGGTCCCACGTCACTGACATCAGCGGCGGCCTGCTGCATAGCCGCCCTGCTTCGCACACGATAGGTCTTCCCTGGCACGCTGTAAAAGGCAACACCAACCCGGTCTGTCCCTTCAACGAAGCGGAATTCTTCGATGCGGAGCAGGTCCACGTCCCACGCAGGGTCAGTTCCGGCAAGAAACTCGTCGCGATTGTTCATGCCGTCACCATCGGAGTCGTCGCTGCCAAGGATGCCAGCGATGTTTGTCGCCGCGCTGGTGCCTGATGCAATGATCCAGTTCTCCCAGGCATCCGGGAGCCCATCGCCATCACCGTCCTGTCCGGTGCATAAGTTGTGGCGAATGAGTCCTCCGGGTTCTCCGACGGTTGGCACGGCGGCAGGGTCCATAACAGCTGTTTCGGCACCATCAACCAACACGGTAAACACCACCGTAGCCCCAGGCCGAACGGCGTGTGTGACATAAGGATCTCCGCTTCCATCATCAACGGGAATCTCGATCCGGTAGTTAATTGCGGGGCCACGCCCTTCATGGAGCATGGCCCTGGCACACTCATTCCCCCCTGATCGTGCAATGACATAGGCCTCCGCATCGGAGGTCACAGGCCAACCGTAAGCGTCAATAACCTCTCCATAGTAGACAAACGATGGGACGGGAAGTGCCGCGACAAGCGGACCCGAGACGACCAGCCAACAGAGCAGCGCCAGCAACGTGCGCACGACGCCAGAGTTGAGTTGGGGTTTCATGCTAGTTCCCCTCGTATGAGTAGGTCTTAAAATGCAGCTTGATATCGCTAACGCCGTTGGTACCGTCCGCCCCGAAGATAAAGAACTCAAGCGCTTCCTCGCGGTCACTGTTGAGGGTGCCTGCGGGGATAATCAGCTCCCAGCGTGTATTCCACACCGACCGCCCGATCAGGCGGCTGTTGTAGGTCATCTCGCCGGCGTTGAACCCGTGATCGTGATAGGCACGGAAGGAGGCGTGGCGGCGCTGCTTTGCGAGGTCGCCACCCAAGCTATCGAACAGCGGAATCCAATCCGGATCGTTGAGTTCATCACCCACCGCGTACGGCAGCGGGATGGCCTGATCAGAGACGCGCCATGCACGAACAGATACTCCATCATCGGACGGGGGCCGCATCACGTCTAGTCCGACCGGCACAAGGTAGACGCGAGGCTGGTTTGCAAGGTGCATAGCCTGTGACTCATCTGAAATGCCATCATACCCAGAGAACCAGATACCCACCGCTCTGACCTTTGTGGCAAAGTGGCTGGAGTCGTAGGCATTATCGCCGCCGGCAAGATCCCATCCAAAGAAATTCTCGCCGAAATTGATGGCGGAACTAAACGGTATCACAATCGCGGGTTCGTGCTCCTGAAGGCCATCCTCAGCAGCGAAGGGGAGGCAGTGCTGCCGGAAGGGCTCGTAAGAGAAGAGGTCATCAATGCAGCTGTTCTCCAGGGCCGAGCGCCAATTCTCGTCACCTTCGGATCCGGGAGCGATACGGAACAACTCTGTGCGTAGCGAGAATCGGCTGGTTTCGCTCTGGGGATTATTGAAGCCGAGGCGGCCTTCCAGAACAGACCAGTTTGCCTTCATGCGGGCGAGAATATCGGCCAGTCCGGGTTCGCCAACACCAGCGCTTCCGACGACCGGTTCTCCATTCACCAGCCGCCCCAGCGTGCGAGCCTGCAGTATATCATTTAGAAATTCTGCGCCAGGCGAGTAGCTGTCATCTGCGGACAGCAGGCAGGTCTCGTAATCGTAGGCCATGGCAGCCAGATGGGTGTAGCGTGCAGCGAGTTGGAAAGCGTCGCCGTACCGTCGCAGAGCATCATTTCGGAAGATCCGGAATGCCATGTCGTTGTATCGCCCTGCCGCAATGCGCTGGGCGGACTGCTTGCGCAAGCGTTCGCGCTCCACCAGCAGCTCTTCGCCCTTGGCCAGCTGCGTCATGAAGTCCTGTTGCGCATTCTCAATCCGTTGGAGGTGCGCCAACAGCGCAACCGCGCTCACCTGCTGCTCGCGGGCGAGCTGCTTGATCCCGGCTATCATGTTGTGCTGTGCAATCTTGAAGGCCGTGTCTGCCTCGTCATGCTCAAGGGTTATCTGCTGCGAGGCGACGATGGTCTTCCCGAGGGCCTCACTACGTCGAAGCGCGAGGGCCGCAGTGTTACGGATGAATGTCACGATGGCCCCAGCCGTTCCGCGCAGGAAGCGAGCGAACGAGGTAAGGTCTCCACCATTGGAAAAACCAAAGATGGTATTGTTCGGATAGATATCCTTCTCAGCACGCGCGAGGGCTGAAAGGAATTTTCCCTCTTTGGCGAGAAGATCGGCCGTTGTCGTAAGCCCGAAAGAAGACCAGAGCATGTGCTTCTCGCTATCAAGCTGGTCCTGCAAGGCATCTCGTCGCTCTCGCTCAAGATCGAGCCAGCCCTCATCATCCTCGTGATACCAAGCATAAGAGCTGTCAAGGTGCGACAGGTCCATCTGATACTGCCGGTAGGCGGCCGCAAACTCCAACCGCGCAACGAGCGATTCCCCGTAGGCCGTCTGGATCAGGCCTTCGGCGCGGCGCGTACCGCTCCAGCCAGAGGGCTTGGAGATCAGTCCGTGATCTGAGATATGGAACGTCACGTTCACCGGTGTACTGGTGCTGGTTGCTGAGATTTCCCGCTCCACAATCGTGACGTTTGACAGCTCCGTATCAGCGTCGAATCCGAGAAGCTCGAGATCAGCAATCATGTAGTGATAGAGGTCTGGACCGCCGTATCCAGTCGGGTAGGTTCCATCTGGGCCGACATCATCTGCATAAGGATACCCGAAGACTTCGATAAGGGCTGTGTTGAACGCCGATTCCTGGTCCTCAACCGCGGCGCGGAAGTTGTCCGAGCTCGCGCTCTGCTGGCGGAGCAATCGTGTCGCTTCCTGAACAGCATCAAAACACGTGTTTGCGTTGTTCAGCGCCACAACCGCGCGCTCGTAGATCTGTTCGAAATGCGTCTTTCCAGCATCAATGTCGGCGGGGCTGATATCAAAAGGAACTGCATCACGCGACAGTCCGAGCGGATTCAACCCGCCATCGGCGCGGTCCGCGACACGCTGCACCGCCAGGTACTGTTGGGTGATTTCCGGTAGAGCCGCCACACTCGCGCGGTCGATAGCCAGCAGGCTGCCCTCAACGGCACGCGAGACACCGGAAGTTGGGAGTAGTGAATTGCAGATGGCCCAGTTGTAGAATGCCCCCATGCCGGCACGTGCGGTCCATTCTCCCACTCCCCAAGCGCGCTCCGAATCCGCATCACGACAGCCGGCGAGCGTGTCGTCACCCGAGACTGAACTCGTTTTGCAGTGAACCCGCTGGGCAACCTCTGCACCGGTCCGAGCCAGTGCCGCAGCTGCTTCTGCCATGCGTTCTTCGTCGCCATAGTCTGCCTCCACCGTTTCCAGCCCGAGCAACATGGGTGAAATGGAGGGATCTCCCCAACTGAAGTTCGGGTTTTGCAGCAAGTCATAGTAGAGTTTCAGCGCGCTCAGGTAGTGCCCCCAGGCATCGCCATGTCCCTGCGGATAGAGCTCGGCGGCGGTATCGGCGTTAATCGTGACCGTATCAAGCGCTTTGATATTGTAGTTCACTGCATAGGCAACCTCGCCAGCATCAATCCCCTTGGTGAAGTTCCACAGAAGGCGGTTGTAGCATGGCGCGTAGGCCGCCCCCGTTGCCAGATTGGTGGCTCCGCGACCGCGCAGCAGCGCGAGTTCTTCATCGAGCAGAGTCGGCACCTGGTTCTCGAAACAGAAGAGCGACGATGCAAACGCTCCGTAGTCAACCGGCAGCACGGCACCGCTCTCCACAACCACATCGCTCCCGAAGCCGATCGTGGGATCAAACGCATCCGCCAACGCCTCGTTGCCGAGTAGCATGTAGAGCGCGTTGAGTCGACTGGCGGCAAGCAGTAGCTGCTGATTGGCGGCAGCGGCATTAACGCCCAGTCCTAAACTGAGTCGCTCAGCCGTGTTCATGACCGTATGGTAGATCTGAATCAGGCCGGCAGCTTCCACAGCCTCCATATTCAGCGCCACATCGCCTTCATAGGGGGCGCCCGCCTGCTGGAGCATACTTGCTTGGGTTTCCACCGGATTTTCATAGAGATCGCGCATACGCTGTTCGAAAGGAGTCAACGCGTTGAGTACGCGCTGGACCCATCCTTCGGCCAGGCTAAACTCCGTATAGGCGCTCCAGTTCGTGCCCACGGTATTCGCGACCACCGAGTTGGTGTCAGCCACGCGGTAACGTACGGCGTAAAAGCGGTCCACCATATCCACGAGAGAGCCGCCATCCCCTCCGATGCGAAGCCGCGTCAATCCTGTGCCCTGATTTCTGATGGCTGCAGCCGCGGGATCACTCGGTATGGACCCATCCTCCAGTGGAAGCTGGGCACGCCACTGAAACTCGTAGTCATCCACGTGACCGGCAAAGGTCTGACTGAAAAGCATGTTCATCTGGTCCGAGAGCAAGTTGATGGGGTCCTCCAGGGGAACAATATGCCCCGTATAGAGCTCCGGCTCCACTTTGAGAACTGCCAACGTGATCGGATCACCCGCCGCTACCCCCATGTCTGGATCGGTGGCATTGTTGAACGCCAGCGTCACATAGCCGGTGCCACTTCCCACGGCCGCCAGTGCCAGATGGTCGAACGGCTCGTTCGGTTCCATGACAACGATCCCGTCAGCCAACCCGCCAACCGCGCGATCCCAATCGCCCTGGTAAGCTGCCTTGGGACAGAGCGCCTTGATTTCATCTCGCTGTTGCGAATCCAGAGTGTTGAGCAGTAGATATCCCCCCCCCGAGGCTGGGGAAACCCGTTGGCCAATGAAGCGCAGTTTGTGCGTACTCTGGGTGGGATCATAAAAGAGCCGCCCGCTAAGATCCGGAGCGAGGCCGTGGAAATAGGTTCGCCCCTGGCGTATGGAGATATTGCCGCTCTGCCCTGCTTCGAAGCCATACGCATCGAGATCGTACGTCAGGTGTGCTCCGCGTTCACGTGTGGGATCAAAGAGTACGACAGAGGCATGGTCCGCTTCGGCATTGGTTGATTGCTGACAGATCACGTCCACACTGAGCTGATCCCAGATCGCAGGCAAGCCGTCGACAGCATCCGTCAACGTCTGCCCAACGCGCATCGAAGGAACATCGTCTGGCCAGGAAATGGTCCACGTCGCATCCACCGGAGTTCCGTCGGTTGGGGATGCGGGTATGCCCTGGGGCAACCATGGGATGGCCGTATTGAGCGCAGGCCACTGGTCGGCACTCAAGGCGGGAAACGCAAATCCGTCCTGCATGGGATAGAAGTTGTGCATAACAACCTGCGCGGTACCCGTATCGCCTGCTCCAGCCGCGCGGGCCCACCAGGTGCCGGTACGGTCTGGCCAGCCGGGGCCGCTGATAGCCTCTGTCTCGGCAAGGTTCGGAAAGAAATCGAAGGGATGCGGGCCACGAAGGGGTTGCCCGGCAACGGCTGCGAATGCGAAGCCAGGAAAAGCAGCATTGGTTTGAACAACACTGAAAGCGCGCATATCCGGACGCCCCGTTTCTGTATCGACAAGATCAACGAGCACGAAGGGAGAAGAGACGGTATTCGTGTTGAGATCATTGCGGATGGCAAAAGCCACGTAGGCCCCCTCGCTCTGCGTCACAAGCGCGTGCTCTTCATTGGGGTTGTAGCCCGGTTCCGCGGGATTATTCTGCGTGTAGACCGACGGCGGCAGGGCCGAAGCGAAAGGCGGTGACCCCGCGCCGGAAGCCAGTACAATCTCCCCGGCATCTGCGGGCCACATGTTGGTGTAGACCTGAACCCAGCCAGGAATATAGAGCGGCTCCGGCATATCCGCTTGCTGAACATCGCGGGCCCACCACACTTCCAGAAGGCCCGTGTTGACCCCGAAAATGTACGTCTCCGCTTCGGGATCCGATTCCGTCGGGTACTGATAGAGAGCCGTATTATAGGGGGCGCGGTTTGTGGGATCATAGATGAAGCCGGCATACTCGGAGAAGTCGCTGCGTTCATTCATGGGGGAGGTCTCGGGCGTATCGCGTCCCAGAAGCGCAAGGGATGCCGTGTAGCCGTTACTGAGTTCAATCAGGGGACCACTACCGAACTCTACAGGGTAGTAGGCGACGAGTGCATCCTGTTGGGAATAGTCATGAAGAAAGTGATGCATGGACGAGCGAACTTCAGCCTCGCTGCGGGCCTCATTCCATATCCGCACCTCATCCGTCCACCCCAGAAGTGCCCGTTCGCCGTCGTTGCCGATGTAGAGAGGTCCGGTTCCCAGTTGCCTGGCAGACGCCAGAATTCCGCCCTGAGCGACCTCGTCTCCGTCCAGATAGAGGAACGCATTCGTGCCGCCAATCGAGAACGCGACGTGGTGCCACACGCGGGAGCTCAACACCGGCCCCGTGAGCTCGAGCGCATAGGGCGTGCCGGCTCCCGTATCGCCTTTTCCCGCCACTGCCTTGAGCTGGCCATCCGAGTCTACAAGAAGCCGGAATGCACTGTATTCCGGCAGGGCGTTCGTCCCGTTGTAGCGTGAAATCAGTGTCTTCTCGTAGCCGTTGTCCGGGTGTTGCGCCTGAATCCAGCATTCGATGGTCAGGTCTTCGGCCGTCGTGGGCAGGTTCGTAGCGGTTGCCGCGCCCTCGACATGGGTGAAGTGCAGCGCATCCGAGCTGACCATGGGAGCGATCTCGCTGCCAATCGACCAGGCGCGAGGCTGGCGATTGAACATGGCATCTGTACTGGCGACAGATCGTACCGCCTGAAACCAGATGTTGTCGTCGGCCAGGAACTGCAATAGAGCATAGCCGGGCTCGGTTGTGTGGAAAACGCCGGCAGGGGTGAGTGTGGCGTGCCCGGAGGGAGACTGGAAGTCCATGAGCGTTGGACCCAAGGCCTGCGGAATGTGAACGTCCGCCCCCAAGTTATTGCCCGTGCCCCTCACGTATAACGCTGCATCCGCAGGCCAATCGGCGGCATACCAGTCAACTTCATAGGGCCAGGTCGTACCCATTGCATCAGGCTCTTCCCAATAAATCTCAATATTCCAGGGCGAATCGACAGTACTGCGAATGGCAAACACCCACCCTTGTTTTGGGCTGTGGCTGTACTGTCCATGCTGTTGATAGACGTTGCTGGGCGGGTCCAGGCCTTTTGATATCCGGGCGACCAAGCCATCAACGCCATGGGGTTCCTGTCGTGGTAACAAGCGGTCACCAATCTCAACCGGCAGTGTCACGACATCCGGCTCGCAGACCTCCACCACGATCACCCCTCCCGGCACCTGCTCCTGCATGTCGGCGGTCTTGAAGTACTGCATCACAATCTTGCCGCGCAAGGGGTTGTATATCGTATCGCCCGGTGCGGCGTGGAGCATGCCGGCACTGTCGCGATACAAGCCCCGGACGACAGCGGTACGAGTGGTTGAGCTGCCGTCGATGGGAACTTCACCGTCAACCGGCTCAGGGATATCCGTGTTCCAATGGAGTTTAACGTGGCGCCCCTGCAGGTCCACCGTTGGCGCCGCAAAATTCAGCTCGTTGGTATAATCCGGGTCCGTCCAGTATATGCGATAGGGGCGCCCGATGGGCGCACTGCTGGCTTGGTACGTATGGCTGTTGGTGATGTTTGACTGGCCATCCGTTAGTATCCAACCGATCGTGATCGCGCCACCATCCAGCACGTAGAGCTGCTGCACCGAGGACTCATAAAAAGCGCTTCCCGAAGGTGTGATCACGGCATTGGTCATGGCCGCCCAGTTCACGTACCATCCGTTTGTGGCGCCGGATGTCGGATCCGGAATGGCCTCCCCCAGGAAGAGGTCCGGGGTATCTCCGGTCACATGCTGCCCGAACGCACTGAAAACCAACTGGTAGTCCGGTTCGGGGCGAGGGACGGTAGGCTCTACCGTTGAACTTGGAAGCGTCCCGTTGGTTCCATACGTGGCACTGCCCCCGAGCGTCAGAGCGACGCCTTGGAGATTGTCCGTGAACCAAACATTGGTTCCCCCCACCGGAACGGCCGTTGACAGCGATTGTTGGCGGTAACCGTCATCCGGAGCCGCCATGGCGCACCCGGACCAGCCAAACGCAAGGGTCACAATGACTCCGGCGACAATCCCAAATCTGTCAGATCGCATACAAATCTCCGCGTGAGCCGCAGCCGCTATCGGCCAATCGCGATGTAGCTCACCGCACTGCTGTTGTCGATGTCGTCATCCCGGTTGATTGTGAAGCGTGTACGGCTCCAGCTTGTCGCGCCAATCGGACTGGCAGAACCGGATTCCTTCCGGTTGCACACCACGCTATAGCAGGCCGTCGGGAAGGCGATGGGGAAGTCGAAATGCTGGTCGCTGTCACTCGTGGAGCTGACGTTGCCCCACTGGATGTAGACCCCACCGAGGTCGGCATATCCATCGGTCCCAAAGGACTTCGTTTTCCAACTGGTGATCTCGACCGGCCCACCAATTTCCGTTCCGCCGCTATACTCGCTCTCATAGTTGACGTAGAGCTTGTCACCATTGCCGGCCGTCTCTCCGAGTATCGCAAGGTTTCGTGCGCCGCCGTGCGCCGTATCTCCCGGTTGACCACCCTGAATCCAGACATCGTAGCTGGAGTCGACATGGAGGAAATTGTAGCCATTGACGTCCAGGTCTCCCCCGACATCCAGGTCATCGCCGACGGTGACGGTTCCGGAAGGAATATCAACCGGTCCGCCGATTCTGGTGCCGGCGCTGTACTCGCTATCATAGTTGACGTAGAGCTTGTCGCCGCCGGCCTCTGTATGTCCAAGCAGAGCGAGGTTGCGCTCGCCGCTACTGCTCGTACTGCCCGATCCCCCCCCTTGAATCCAGACATCCTGGGATGCACTGGCTAGAAGCAGTTGGTGACCATTAACCGTTAGATCGCCTCCAATGGTGGCCTCGCTGTCTGTGCTGATAGCGCCTCCAACGATATCCACCGGTCCGCCGATCTCGGTACCCGCAGTGTACTCACTGGCCACGTTAACGAAGAGCCTATCCGTTGTCGCATTGCCAAGCAGGGCGAGATTGCGAGAGTCAGACCCGACCACGCTTCCCAGCCTGCCTTGAATCCAGACATCATACTCGGAACCATAGACATCGAAGAAGTTGTACCCATTGACCGTGACATTGCCTACGCCGCCAGAACCCACCTGGACATTCTGGTCCACCGTCAGGTTTCCGCCAATTTCGGCATCATCATCTACCGTCAGAGACTTCACCTGAGCTCCGTCATGCACGGTCAGCGCGCCTTCGACTGTAAAATTGTCTTTGGCTGTATCCACATTGCCGGCCATGAATGCATAGGGCGCCGTCACAAAGCGCTGCCGCGGCATAATCGCCGTCGAGGTCCCCACGGTAAGCTCCAGATAGCGATCCTCGCCACCGGAGGCAGTGAATACGGTTGCCAGCGATTCGGTCTGGGCCCCCGAGATCGCGGCCCCCCCCTCATTCAGTACAGTACTAAAGGTACCGTCGGCGTCCGTATGCACCGACTGGGTGCGACCCCAGATTAGAGTTCCATTCGACGCAAGATCCCAGATTCTGAAATGAATATCGCGATAGCCTTCGCCGATCGGGTCTCCATTTCCTTGCCTCAGTACGCCCTGGTAGTTGAGCTTATCCGGAACCTGTGCTGTCGCGACCGCGGCGGCAAAGGCCAGACTTGCGGTCAACGCCGCGAAAGCCATCCGGCTTATAGGTGAACTCCGCATCATATCCTGCCTCCTGCTTGTTGATGTCAATGCTCTATGGCTCAATCTGTCCTACTCGGTTGACGCGCCGCAAGGTAAACACCCCACTCACGGTCACCGGTGTCTGTCTCAAGTTGGAAATGACATGTGTGTAGACTCCTGTTGTCGTTTCCGATGGATTCCACAACGAGGCGCCCGCCTCAACACCTGCCGGGGTCTCCCACACCAGCGCCACATGATTCGAGATTCCATAGCTCTCCACTCCCTCATCGAGGAGCGCCCCGTCCTCTGGCGATCGGTTATCGTGAGAGGGATGATAGACATGCTTGAATGGGTTCACGGGATCGTCATATCCAACGTGATAATCCCCATCCAGCCACTCGCCAAACCCATCGCCGGAGAGCTGCACCGGGGGGACAAGACCAAAGCCGGCGGAGCTGATTCGCACGGCCGACTCCGCGTCATCCGGAATACTGCCTTCATCTACATAGAGACGATAAACGATATTACCATCGGCACTCGTGTCGGTCGTGAGGATGACTCGTGACAGAAGCTTGATGCGGCCCTCGGTGTCAACATGCAGAATAAGGCGCATGGGAAAGGTATCGCTCGCCGGTTTGGGCGATGAGGCCAGCTCATGTCCGGCCGTTTCGTCAAACGCGACGGCACTCACGTCGGAAAGGTTGGCCTCCCCCACCCAGAGCCCCGACGGCCAGGCTGCATACCGCTCAGACGCTTCACCATATCGGGCCGAAACCGGAACCCGCACAAACGAACCGCACGAGCTCTCCAGGCTCACAATGCTCTGCCAGTAGGCATTGCTTGTCGCAGGAGGTTCCATGTCGCTGCGGTCCAGCGCAATCTGCATTTCCCGGGTTTCTCCGGCTGCGAGATAAATGGTCTCCGACGAATCCAGTGGCCATGCAATCCATTGCCGGTTCGTCACACTATCATCGAGAATCTGCAACGGCACGTTGGCCTCAACAAGACCGAATTCCGGCGGAGGCGGCGCAGACCCCGAATGACGCATCGTAACGTCGACGGCCTCGCCTGCATCATTGCGCACAAACAGAGACAGCTCATTAAATCGTGCACCAAAGCTCAGCCCTTCAGGATCGGCCGTATAGAGGTGCAGCCCTCCCACAAACCGAGAGGCCGCTTGCGCTTCAATCCAATACGCAATTCCCGGTTGAATTCTTTCCTGCGCCGTCTGCCCGGTGATGTTGTCAGGAACAAGATCGGAACCTATGGCATAGAGACGCGCGTCGTTGTTGTCGCGTGTAGCATCAATGGCATCGACATGCTTGAAAAACTCCGCAAACGTCGGTTGCTGCGATTCCTCGAGGCTAACCTGGAACCCCACCAGATTCAACGCTCTCGGCTCCCACCGTATCTCAGGCAGACACGGACGGCCTGTCACCGTCCATGTACAAGCGTTGGTTGCCTTGATCAGGTAGGAAAAATCGCCACTCACGTTGTGGAGTGTGCTGACATAGCCGCTCAGGCCATCGTCGGGGCGCCAAGCCAGCCATTCGTCATCATCGTCGAACAGCTCGGAGGGATCCGTATCAAACTGCGCCGTCGTCAACGTCTGCTTGCGCCTCTGAACCGTATCAATGGGGAGGCTTCCAAACTGCTCAGCGCAAGAGGATGGATAGGGTTGAACCGATAAATATACCGCATTCCAGCCTTCCACCAGCGGCACTGACTGCACGACCCATTGCCCGTGCGCCGTCATGGCAGAAGCCAGAACCAAAACCACCCCAGCAAGTCTCAAACGAAATGCCACGCTATCCCCAGAAGACCGTGCAAGCCGCACACAAAGAAGCACCCCAGCACCCCTGCTCGTGCGATCAAATGCCCTAGCAGGGCACTGCACAACTTTGTTGACTTTAGCGAAGTCCATTCAGAAAAGCAGCAAGAAAATAGGTAATCTCCAATATCTATTTTTTACGAATTGGATAATTTTGCGGATAATGGTGCGGCGATAGGGATGGTGATTTCTGAACTAATTCTCCAGGCTGAGAACTGGCAAGCAGCACCCCTTCCCTTATGGGATGCTATTGACCTATCTATATGTGTTGACGAGAGGGGCGGCAGCGACTACTGTCCGCCCCCTTTCCCACGGTTGTCAAGGATCCCGTGGGGCGCGGTGTGCCGTATTGGACTGACCGCGCACGCTGCCTGGATGCACTGAACTTTTCTACGCCTCCCTGCAACCCAGCCCAGGGTGACCTTGCTATTTTGCTGTGGCACACAGCATCGTTCGGAGAAATGCGGCAGCGGACGATGATCCCACGGCATTCTCACAATGTTCAACCGTGTTAGGAATGATTGAATTATGACAGAATCAGAAACCACTAGCTCGAAGCCTGGCTTCGACCAACTGGGGCTTGCAGACACGCTGTTGCGTGCGGTACGCGATCAGCGCTACGCCACCCCCACCCCCATTCAGGAGAAGGCCATTCCTCCAGCATTGGCGGGGCGCGATGTGTTTGGCTGTGCCCAGACGGGTACAGGCAAGACGGCGGCGTTCGTTCTGCCAATTTTGCAGCAGTTGGATGCCGATGGTCCCTGCAACGGAAAACGCCGTATACGAGCGTTGGTTCTAACGCCAACGCGCGAGCTCGCGGCACAAATCAGCGAGAGTGCCGCCACCTATGGTGCCCACCTCCCCCTGACGCATACCGTAATCTATGGCGGGGTCAACCAGAATAAGCAGGTGAACGCGATTCGCCGCGGCATTGACGTGCTGGTCGCGTGTCCGGGACGACTCCTTGATCTGATGAACCAGGGCATCGTGGACCTGCGCGGCATTGAGTATTTTGTCTTGGATGAAGCAGACCGTATGCTGGATATGGGGTTCATCCACGATGTCCGGCGTATTATCGCCAAGCTGCCCAAGCAGCGTCAGACGCTGTTCTTCTCGGCGACGGTTCCCAATGCTATTCGTGAGCTCGCCGACAGCTTGCTCACCGATCCGGTCACGGTGCGCGTGACGCCTGCGGCCACGACTGCCGAGACGGTAGATCAGGCACTCTACATGGTAGGCCGGAAACGGAAACTCGATCTATTGCGGCATCTGCTGAAGGATCACACAATGCAGCGCACGCTGGTCTTCACCCGCACCAAACATGGGGCCGACCGCGTCGCGAAACGGCTGATCAAAGACAAGGTTCCGGCGGCGGCCATCCACGGCAACAAGTCGCAGAATGCCCGCACACGTGCGCTGGAGGCATTTAAGCGTGGTGACGCACGCGTGTTGGTGGCGAGCGATATTGCGGCTCGTGGCATTGATATTGATTCGATATCCCACGTCATCAATTATGAGCTGCCGCACGAGCCGGAGACGTACGTGCATCGTATTGGTCGCACCGGTCGCGCAGGAAACAGCGGACGGGCCATCTCGTTCTGTGATCTAGAGGAACAGCCCCGGCTTCGCAGCATCGAGAAGCTGATTAGAACGGCGATCCCGGAGATCAAAGATCACCCCTATGCCGGGAGTCACATTGGAGAAGAACCACGCCCCGGACGACAGCCCCGCCCACCGCGAGACAGGACACAGTCGAGTCAGGGCCAACGACGGCGCCGGCGGCGCTAGACCGGCGTCAAGCGCATTGAAATACTCCAATCCGGCGTGAGCGGGGTCGGCCCCCGCTCCGAAACACCGCTCCGAAGAACTACTCCTCAATACTTAGGCGTTCTTCCACAGATCCTGACCATACTCCCACCCCTTGCGTACCGGCTCACGGACGAAGGCGTTGAGCTCAGGACGATTAGTGATACGCATGTTCTTTGAATCCCATTCAAGCTTGCCTCCAAATCTGGCAGCCAGAACACCCAACAGGGCGATCTCGGTCATCGGTGCGGCGTAGTCAAAGTTTGAACCCGGCTCCGGTCCTTCGCCCTTGATCGCGCGGACCCACTCGAGGTGCGGGCTACCCCCCTTTACGCGAGGGTACGTCTCAGCCGGGTAACCCGCTTCCTTGAAGACCTTCATCGCTTCGCGGTCCGCCAGGCGGGGGTTATTGGAGCGCTCATCGGTGTAGCCGATCTGTTTCGTTCCCATGTAGAGGGAACCACCTCCCTTGAGATCTCCCCATGTCCATGACTCCGGCTTGGCGGGACGGAACTGGGCGTCTCCGTTGTGCCAGTAGAAGCTGCAGGGCGGCTTATCGCCCCGTTTAGGGAAATCAAACCGCACGCGGCAGCCGTCTGGAACGAGCCACTCGTTGCCGCCCGCCACTTCCTCGGCTTCAATAACCGTGGGCTCATAAAGATCCAGAATCCATACCGGGGCATCCGCAACGTGACAGAACCAATCCCCAAATTGGCCGGTCCCGAACGGGTTGAATCCGCGCCACTTCTTCGGATGGTAAAGTCCATTGAATGGCGTCTGAGCGGCAGGCCCCAACCAGAGATCGTAGTCCAGATTGGCCGGAACAGGCTGTTCGGCAGGCGGTAATGCGGCGGGCTTCCCGAAGTATGGAGCCCTCCAGTTGGTGCCCGGCCCCTTCATCCAACTATGCACCTCGCTGATCTGCCCGAAGACATCAGCCTCGACCCACTCACGCATCTGGCGGATACCGTTGCAGGTATGGCCCTGATTGCCCATGTTCGTGATCACGTTGTATTTGTGCTGGGCCTTGCGCAGTGTGCGCGCCTCCCAGATGTTGTGCGTCAGAGGCTTCTGCGTGCAGACGTGCATTCCCCGCTCCATCGCAGCAATCGTTGCCACAAAATGGGTATGATCGGGTGTATTAATACAGACGGCATCAATCTCCTTGCCCATCTTATCAAGCATGACGCGGAAGTCCGTAAAGGTTGCCGCCTCTGCCGCCGCGGGATACTTTCGCTTCGGATGCGCGAACATCTTTGAGTCCACGTCGCACAGGGCCACGATGTTCTCACCCCTGCAACCACTATAAGCCATGGATGCAATGTTGCCCGCACCAATCATGGCGATGTTGAGCTTGCTGTTGGCGGATGCACCAGCTTGCCCGATACTAAACGAAGGCATCACAAATGCACCCGCACCGGCAGCCGTCGAGGTTTTTAGAAATGACCTACGATTCATGGTTTCTATTCCCTTACTCTACTTAACGTTTCCAGATTCTAGAATAGCCAGCGCGGCAGTGTTGCCGTTCTGCCGGGCGACACGTCGACACGGCCCTTGGCCTCATCAATGCTGGCATACTGTGTCGCTACAGTAGCACAGCCACTTAACGACGCGGCAAACACAAGAATGACAAGTACACGTAGCAACATTACAGCTCTTCCACCCATATATTACGCCACTGCAGGCGGTTGTTATGGTCTTGCAGCCAGAGCCCCACTTGAGTTTCCTTGGTGGGAATCTCGACCTGCGTGTGTATAGGATGCCCGTTCAGCAGAGCGGTAACAAGGGCTGCCCCTTTTCCGGTGAACTGAATCGTCACATCATAGGTCTGCCACACCAGTGGCGGACCGGCCGCGTTTACCTTGGCTGGCAGATACTTATACATCGAGCCAGACTCATTCCAATAGCCGGTTTTGGTATAGGCATTGAGGACTTGCAGCTCGGGCAACGGCGGGAAGAACAGGCCACTGTTTCCTCGTGCCTGACCATCCTTCCCTTCCTCGACGGGATAGCGGAATTCCATGTGGTAGCGCAGGCTGCCGAACTTTCGCTTGCAGTGGAGATTGCCACCGAGACCATTCTTACGATTCTGGCCCTTGTTCCACGCTTGACCCACGGTCTCCATACCACCGTTCTTGAGAATCCAGGTGGCAGCACGTCCGCGGTCATGCTGCCAGGCGTCGAGAGAGCTGCCATCCATGAGAACAACCGCACCAGCGGGTGGTTTCGCACCAAGCGTGGGCGGAGCCCAGGGCGCTTTGGTCAACTCAAAGTCGGTCAACTTTCCATTCAGCATAGCCTGCCCCTTGGCCGGTTCGCCGGACCGAAACGTGACCGTCCATCCCTGCTGGTCGATCGCCACGGTCTTCCCATCCGACGGCACCGTGATCTCGGCATAGGGCACCGCACGCCTGTAAGCTTGCGATGCAAACACGACAAGACAGCTGCCCTTCTTCATGGGTAGCACCTGAGCCGACAACGTGGGGCGCTTGCTCTCGTGGTGACCGCGTGGTTTAACCCAGCGGCCGGTCCAGTCCCCCATCAGTGGGTAGTCCGCCAGATCCTCGAATTGTGCAGGCTCTTGCGCGATCCCCCTTGCAGAGAACAGCCCACATACCAGAAGCGTCAACGCCCAGACGTACATTCTTGAAAACATCACGCCGCCAATCATTCCAACTTCAAGTGGTGCTGGTGACAACATCATCTGTACCCCCTTTTCTAGAGCCCTCGATCTTACTTAGCTGTTTCTATGGTCTTGAACCGCTGCCGATAGCGGAGCGGCGTAATCTTCAATTCCTGGCGAAAGGCTCGCGTCATACCGGGCTGGTCATTGAACCCGCATTCCTTCGAAATATCCTGCAAGCTCATGCCGTTCTGCCGCAGCAGACGACACGCGGCGTTCAATCGAGTCTTACGCAGATACATCAGAGGCGTCACCTCAAACATCTTGCGGAAGAGGCGCTCTACTGAACTAACCGAAATCCCAGCCGAGTGTGCCATGTCCGCGATGGTAACCTTGTCGCGGAACGTCCCGGCAATGAACTCGATGATGCGGTGCATCTCGGGATGGTCTCGGTAGAGGTCATCCGAATCGTCGACGACCCGTGTCACGCCTGCCAATCCCACCACCTCATCCTTCCGATTGAAAAGCGGCACCTTCGTCGTGCTGTGCCAGTCAAGAGAATCCCCTTCAGGGACGAGCTCAACCTTGTTCCGTATCGCCTTGCCCATCCGCATCACACGGCGATCATCCGCGATAAAGGCCTTGGCCAGAAAGTCTGCCAAGTAATCGTAGTCCGTCTTGCCGAGGAGAGCATCAACCGAGGACGCACCCAACATGCGCGCGAAACCCGGACTGGCAGCCATGAACTGACTCTGACGGTCCTTGACAAAGAATTGACTCTCGGGAACCAGCGTGATCAACACGTCAAGAAACTGCCCCGGCCGCAATCGGCGATGAAAGTCAACGATATCTTTAGAACTGGCAGACATGAACGTGTGTTATACCGCACTGACGGAATATGACAACACATTTAAGACTTGTTGTGAAGAAGGGGCATGAAGCTCGGGTCCGTCATCAGCGGCGTAAATGCTGTGAGGTTGGCCGTCCGCGAAATGCTTGTCAATCCACCCGCGACATGCATCAGGGAAACAGTCAAAGTGGGTGACATAAGGCTGCTCACTGCTTTGACGCTGTGCTCTAGCGTTGTTATGCTGTAGGACGAGTTCAGAGACTCGTTC
>JABGOW010000370.1 GCA_018645275.1 Verrucomicrobiota bacterium | reverse complement strand
CATGGCAAGCCAGCCTTCGCTCCTTCGGAGCTACGCATGGCAAGCCAGCCTTCGCCCGTGACTATGCTACGGGTGGCTGTTGAAAAGCTCGAGATTCCTCGACCCCGAAGCGAGTTCGGTCCGCGACGTTCGTCGGGATGCGAGCAGATGCAAGCACTTCGCTCGGAATGGCAGGGATACAACTGTTGAGATTCCTAAGGCATTGTCATGCTGAGCTTGCCGAAGCATCTCTCTGAGCCTCAGTCTGCTGGAGTAACACTTGCTCCCGACTGCTGACTTCTGTCCACATGCTCCAGACTGGTCAAAGCGGTTGCGGTGTGGTAGGTAGTGGAGCATTGCGGTACGCACAACTGGGAGGAGATGCATGCAGTGGCATTATGCAGTCAATGGCGAGCAGGTGGGCCCTTTAAGCAACGATGAATTGGCAGCTCTCGTTGCCGATGGCACGATTACTTCGGATACCCCTGTCTGGAATGAAACAATGGCGGATTGGGCTTCGTACGGGAGCGTCAGCGCCCTTCAGGAGAAATCTGCTCCTCCAATGCCCCCTGCTGTGCCCGATGAGGCAGCGCTTCCTGCGGTCTCGCTGGATGCGCAGCCCGTTGCAGATGTTGCGGGTAGCGTTCCAGAAATCGTCGAGTATGGTGGGTTCTGGTTGCGTGTTGCCGCAAAACTCATCGATCAGTTGGTTATCTCCGTGGTGACGATGCCCGTCAGTTTTGTCATGATGGCAGTCTTTGGTATGCGCATGGCGAGTTCGGTCGCGAATAACGGGGGAGCTCCCACTGGAATGGTTGGTATGATGGTGGTCACCTATGTGGTTATGATGGTGGTATCCATTGCGTTCCCCCTGTTCTATCACACGTGGATGGTCGGCAAGTACGGAGCGACGTTGGGCAAGATGGCCTGTCGCCTGGTGATCGTTCGTTCTGATCAGAGTTCGCTGTCCTACGGGCGAGCGTGTGGCCGCTACTTTGGTGAGATGGTCACCGGTATGACCATGGGCATCGGCTATCTGATTGCCGCGTTCGACGATGAGAAGAAGACACTGCACGACATTATTTGTGATACGCGCGTGATCAAACGCACGTAATGGCAGGGGCCTCGGCATCGCGCGGTGGGGAACTTGGACTCTTCCGATGCCTCACCTCCGCGAGCAGGTGGGACTGAGACCGGCATGTCGATAGCGGATCCCCGGTGCGCCCTCTTTTGCGATGGCGCCGGCACAGATTCTGAGTGCGGAGTGCGTCTTGCAGGGATGGGTGGGAGTGTGTACTCTAGCTGCAGTCGGCGGCCGATGCTTGGTTGCGAAGTATCAGGAAACGGCTGGTACGCTATACGCTGAAGACGACGGAATCTATTTAGAAGCTGGAATGAGGTTTGTTCAATATGAATGTTCTCTGTATTGGCGCGGGTTACGTGGGTGGTCCCACGATGGCAATGATTGCGAAGCAGTGCCCTGATGTGAAGGTCACCGTTGTTGATATCAACGCGGATCGCATAGAGGCGTGGAAATCGGACCAGTTGCCGATCTACGAGCCCGGCTTGCTGGATGTCGTGAAGGAGAGTCGCGGTCGAAATCTTTTCTTCTCGACGGATGTCGATACGGGTATTGCGGAGGCCGACATGATCTTCGTCAGCGTCAATACCCCAACCAAGACCTTTGGTCAAGGGGCGGGGCGCGCGGCAGACCTCCAGTATTGGGAGAAGACGGCGCGCCAGATTCTGGCGAATTCAACATCTGATAAGATCGTTGTTGAGAAGAGCACGCTGCCGGTTCGTACGGCTGCCGCGATGCAGCGCATTCTGGACTCCGGTTCGGGCGATGTCCATTTTGAGGTGTTGTCGAATCCAGAGTTTCTGGCAGAGGGCACGGCGATTGCGGATCTGGAGTCCCCGGACCGTGTGCTGATTGGGGGACATGATACGGCGCGGGGCCAGAAAGCGGTTCAGGCCCTTGTCGATCTCTATGCAACCTGGGTGCCACGGGATCGGGTTCTGACGACCAACGTGTGGTCAAGTGAGCTTTCGAAGCTGGCGGCAAACGCGTTTCTGGCCCAGCGTGTGAGTTCAATCAACAGCTTATCTGCGCTCTGCGAGGCCACAGAGGCAGATGTCGCTGAGGTGGCGCGTGCAATCGGGATGGACAGCCGTATTGGCCCCCGTTTTCTGAATGCCAGCGTGGGTTTCGGAGGCTCTTGTTTCAAGAAGGATATCCTGAACCTCGTCTATCTTTGCGAGACGTATGGGTTGACTGATGTTGCGGACTACTGGCAGCAGGTGGTTTCCATGAACGCCTATCAGCAGAACCGTTTCGTAGCCAATATGATCAGCCAGATGTTCAATACCGTGGCGGGAAAGGTGATTGCCATCTATGGGTTTGCCTTCAAGGCGGATACCGGGGATACACGTGAGAGTCCTGCGATCTGTATTTCACGGCAGCTGGTCGAGGAGCGCGCCGAGGTGGTGATCAGTGATCCACAGGCCTTAGAAAATGCCGAACACGATCTTAGTGATATCATGGATCGTATTCGGTTGGAGAAAGACCCCTATGAGGCCGCACGCGGTGCTCATGCCGTGGCGGTGTTGACGGAGTGGGACCTGTACGCAGAGCTCGACTTCGAGCGGGTCTTCGAGGTCATGATGAAGCCGGCCTTCATTTTTGATGGGCGCAATTGTCTTGACCACAAGAAGTTGTTCGACATTGGGTTCAATGTGTTTGCGGTCGGAAAGGCGGCTCTCAGTCACCTCTAGCCCCTGCATCGGAATTCACGAGGGGCGTGGGTTGGGTTGTGCTGGTTGTGTATATGCAAGGAAAGTACCGTAGCCAAAAAGCTTGAATATTGATCCTGTTTCCACTTGAATTCAGAAAAATCGTTAGGAGTCTCGCTATGCGCTGTTCAATTTCCATTTTCGGTCTACTGTCGGCTGTTCTGCTATTTCTATCTGTTGCCGTGGGTTCGGACAGCAAAGCCGCGGAGCAGGCTCCTGCAACCGAGCTGAAGAAGCAGGTTGAAGCCCTTGTATCGTTCGCACGAAGTGCCAAGAACAGCGAGGCCATCGCGCTCTACGAGTCGCTCCCCGCAGATGCAGATATCCCCTTGGTTGCCTTGCGCGCCGTGGCGGGGTGCTATTGGCGGGAGCAGCAGTTCGAGAAGTCTCGGGAGCTCTATCAGAAGATCTTGGATCGTCGGCCCACGCTGCACAAGCTGAGCAAAAGCCCTGTTGAAGAGCCATCTCCATTGCTTGCCAAGGAGGAACCCGAAGCGGCCGACGCGCCCAAAGTCGACGCTGAAGAGGATGCCGCCGCTGCAGAGAAGGCTGAGGCGTTGGCGGCCGAGCTGGCCGAATTACGAAAGGCTAACGAGCAGCTGACGAAGGATCGCGAGGCGATGCGTGAGAGGACGGCGGCGCAGATTGCCTCTGTGACGGCCGCAGCAGAGTCCTCAGCGGCGGCCTCTGAGACGTTGCGTGCCAAGCTGGCGGAGGAGCAGAAAGCGCGGGAAGCTGCAGAAGCGGCTTCGGAGCGTGTTCAGCGGGAATTAGAGGAGCGGGGCGATGCGGTTCAGGGCAAGATCGTCGAGTTGGAGGCCGCTCTTGAAGAGGCTCGTAGCGAGCTTTCGGGAGCTGAGAAAGCCCAGAAGCGCGAAGCAGGCGAACTCGAACGCGAGCTTGCGAAGGCCAAAGCAGAGTTGGCGGGGCTCAAGAAGACCGAAAAAGTGGAGGCCGATGAGACGCAGGCGGCCGCGATCGAAGAGCTTGAGGGCGCCCTGAAAGCCGCCCGTAGCGAGCTGTCTGATCTCAACAAGTCGCGCAAGCGTGAAGTTGAGGAGCTTGAGAAGGCCGTTGGCGAAGCCAAAGAAGGTCGCAGCGAAGAGATTCTCAAAATACAGGAAATACAGCAGAGCCTCGAAGCTAAAGAGTTGGTTCTGAATGAGCAGGTTGTTGAGCTTGACGCGGAACTACAGTCGGCTCGGGCCTCGGTAGAGCAGGGCAAGCTTGAGGCGGCCGAACAGCTCGCTGCGAGCGAGGCGCGCAAGGCGGAGCTTGAGCAGCTCACTGAAACACTTGAACTGCGAGTGGTGTCAGCTAAATCTGATATGGCTAAACTGTCGCGTGCTCTTGAAGAAGCTCGGATCAAGAATGCGGAGCTGTCCGCGGCCAAAGCGGATGCTGCCGCTAAGACGGCGTCCGAAATGGAGCGCATGGAGAAATCGGCCCTGCAGAGTGCGCTTGCTGAGATTGATGCACTGGAATTGGACTATGCCAAGCTTGATGCATCCGCCAGCAAGCGGCAGCGAGAGCTTCTTATGCGAATTGATGCGCTGGAACAAGCCTCGGTGACGGGGGAAACCGATATTGAAGAGCTTCGCAAGCAACTCGAGATTGAGCGCTCGCTGAGAGAAGCGATGGAGGCGCAGGGCGAGAAGCGAGATGACGCGATGTTGCAGGCCAACCGCGTTCTTGCCGAAGCCACCGAGAAGATGGCGCTGCATTTTGATGCCATTTGCTCGCAGATGGAGGGCTCTCCCCGGGTGAGAATTGATGATGGCAGCAAGCACTCCGCGGATCTTGCCCCCCTGATTGGCAAGCTTGAGTCGGCCACGGAGTCGGCCACGGTAGAGGTTCGCGAGCTCAGGGCCGCGCTTGCTGCAGAGCAGGAACAGCATGCCCTGACCAAGGCCAAGACGACAGAAGAGATTGCCTCACTGCGGCGACAGGTTGAATTGCTGACCCAGGAAACGGATGCAATTCGCAGTTCGCAGAAAGAA
>JABGOW010000302.1 GCA_018645275.1 Verrucomicrobiota bacterium | reverse complement strand
GGCAAGCCTCGACAAGCTCGGCATGACAGAAAACCCTAGAGATTTGTCATCCTGAGCTTGCCGAAGGATCTCCGATGTGGGTTACGGCCGCGGCAACGGGAGAATGTCCAAAGGGCTATCCCGCTGGCGCCCTTGCCAGAGTGGTTGTATTCTGCAAAACTGGGCCAATGGCAAATCTCAAAACAATCGAAATCTATACAGACGGCGCCTGCTCACCCAACCCCGGACCTGGGGGGTATGGCCTCATCATCTTGCAGGACGGGAGCAAGCGGGTGTTATCGGGTGGCTTCCGAAACACCACAAACAACCGCATGGAAATCATGGCCGCACTGGTTGGATTGCGAGAGATCCAGTCGGAGGCTGGCGAGAAGGTGACGATCTACAGCGATTCGCGGTACCTCGTGAACATGTACGGCGGTGGCTATGCTGCGAAATGGCGAGCCAACGGGTGGCGTCTTGCCAACAAGCAGCCTGCGCTGAATGTGGACCTCTGGGATGAGCTGCTTCAGTTGGCTCACGGTGGCGTGACGTTTGAGTGGGTGCGCGGCCACAACGAACATGCGGAGAATGAACAGTGCGATGCGCTGGCTGTTTCCGCCCGGCTCGAGGAAGACCTTCCGCCTGATACGGGGTATGAGGCCCCGCCCCCTGTGACATCCGAGCAATTGAGCCTCTTTTGATCCAGGTGATGGCGTGGGGCAGAGATGCCCGCCCAAGGCGGGCAAGCCTCGACAAGCTCGGCATGACAGAGAACCTTAGAAACGTGTCATCCTGAGCCTGTCGAAGGATCTCCAGCGCTGTTCTCCCGCAAGAACTGGGAAATGTCCAAGAGACAAAGAGTTCTGTTGAAACGGTGGGGATGCGGAGCTAAGCTCCCGGCATGAAATCATTCATACTGGCTCTGGATCAAGGCACGACCAGCTCGCGGTCGATTGTTTTTGACGGGGAAGGCAGCGTGGTCGCATCGGCCCAGAAGGAGTTCGAACAGATCTTTCCGCAACCGGGCTGGGTTGAGCACGATGCTGAGGCCATCTGGCACACGCAATTGACGACGGCACGGGAAGCGATTTCGGCCGCCGGGCTCACCGCAAGCGATATTGCCGCCATTGGGGTCACAAACCAGCGCGAGACGGTGGTTGTCTGGGACCGTCAAACGAAGCGTCCAATCTGCAATGCGATTGTCTGGCAGGATCGCCGGACGGCAACACAAACGGACACGTTGAAGACTCCGGTCACCGCCGAGTTGATCCGTACCAGAACGGGGTTGCTGCCGGATCCCTACTTCTCTGCAAGCAAGGTGCGTTGGGTTCTCGAAAACGTTGACGGAGCACGGGCCGCTGCCGATGCCGGACGGCTCGCATTCGGGACCATTGACTCTTGGCTTGTCTACTGTCTGACGGAGGGCAGAGTCCATTGCACAGATGTTTCGAATGCGAGCCGCACCATGCTGTTCAACATTCACACGGCAGCATGGGATGATGAGCTCCTGGCCTTGTTCGATATTCCGCACGAGATGCTTCCGGATGTGGTTGACAGCAGTGGGGAGATCGGACAGACGACCGCGGCGCTACTGGGAGCGGAGATCCCGATCGCAGGTATCGCCGGTGATCAGCAGGCTGCGCTCTTCGGGCAGCTCTGCCTGGATCCGGGAATGTCCAAAAATACGTATGGAACCGGTTGTTTCATGCTCATGCAAACGGGGGAGGAGCCCGTAGCCAGCACGTCCAATTTGCTGACGACAGTTGCCTGGCGCCTCGCGGGGCAGCCAATGCAGTATGCGCTCGAAGGGAGCGTCTTCATGGGTGGTGCTGCCATTCAGTGGTTGCGCGATGGATTGGGTATCATCAAGAATGCTGCAGCCGTGAATGCGCTGGCGGCATCGGTTGCTGACAGTGGTGGGGTGGTTGTGGTTCCGGCCTTTTCTGGTCTCGGTGCCCCGCACTGGGACCCGAGGGCATGCGGCACCATCCAAGGCCTGACGCGAGGATCGACGGCGGCACACATCGCCAGAGCGACGCTGGAGGGGATCTCCTTTCAGGTTGCCGACGTATTTGACGCAATGGAGCGTGACATGGGCGGGGCTCTTTCAGGACTTCGTGTTGACGGGGGCGCTGCGGCGAGTGATCTTCTGATGCAGCTGCAGGCCGATATTCTTGGCATTGCTGTGGAGCGGCCGAAGGTTACGGAATCAACAGCGCTGGGTGCCGCCTATCTTGCGGGGATGGCCGTTGGCGTATGGCCCGATTTGAATGCGCTATCATCCAAATGGCAGCTTGAGAGACGGTTTGAGCCAACAACCGCACCCGATGCGCGCCGCCAGCACCGGGCGCAGTGGTCCCGTGCCGTAGAACGATCAAAAGCGTGGGTGGAGGAGTAGTCGCTTTCGCCGTCCATGCAGCCTGTTTCGAAGCTACATGACGGATTGGAAGATGCCCTTGATGGAGCTATGATCACCTGCGTATGATGAGACCGACTAAGTTGCCGAGAGGCTTGAACAGGTAGGGAATTATGAATGTGAAACACGATGCGGGCATTGCCCTTTTCTTGGCATGTGCGACTGTGGCGGGGGGGCTTCCGGCGTCGGATATGAATATCCGCCTGCCCGAACAGAAGTGCATCGAGGGATTCATGAACACGCCATTGCAGCCTGGAGGGACGTGGCATGTGCATGACCCCCGTCGCCCCCAGCCAGAAGTGGCAGAGCCCCGGTACGATGGCAAGCCAGTACCTGCGCCCGAGGACGCCAAGGTGCTTTTCGATGGGTCGGATATGGACGCGTGGACGAGCCCTGATTGGCTTGAAGATGGTGTCATGGTTGCTCGGAAGGGCGTGCAGCAGTCTAAGGAGCACTTCGGTGACATGCACCTGCATGTGGAGTGGCTGGTACCGGAGGGGCTTATCGGGTTTGGGCAGAAGCAGGGGAATAGCGGTGTCTTCCTCATGGGGCGATATGAGATTCAAGTCCTCAACTGCTGGGCAAACCGCACGTATCCGGATGGAATGACCGGAGCGCTTTATGGTCAGCAGCCGCCGTTAGTCAACGCCTGTCGTCCCGTAGGCGAGTGGCAGAGCTACGACATTCACTTCAAGGCTCCTGTGTTTGATGGGAATGCACTGGTTTCGCCGGCTTCAGTGACGGTATTCCTCAACAACGTACTGATTCAGGACAACGTGCCGTTTCGAGGTCCCACAAGATGGCGGTCGCTCTCGACGTACAAAGCGCATCAGCCAACAGGGGCGATCAGGCTGCAGTATCACAAGAATCCCGTACGCTTTCGCAACATCTGGGTTGCGCCGCTCAAGGTGAGGCTAGGAAAGCTGAACAGCGGTGATCTGCTCAAGGTATTCCATGTCGCGACTAACTGGAATGAGAAGGGGTGGGATGTATGAGAATCGGTCTCAATATGATGCTCTGGACGACGCAGGTCACCGAGGAGCACTTTCCGCTCTTCGATAAGCTCAAGGGCGTTGGTTACGATGGCGTGGAGATTCCGATTCTCCAGGGAAACCTTGAGCCCGCGCATCACGAAAAGGTTGCGCAGGCTCTCCGGGATAGTGGCCTGGAATGCTCATCTTCCACTGCCATGCCGGGGCCCGAGTACAACGCGATCAGCGGGGAAGCGTCCGAGCGGGCCAATGCAATCGCATTCATGAAGCGGGCAATCGACTGTTCGAAGGCCGTTGGCTCAGACATGTTGATTGGCCCCTTCTACCAGCCGCTTGGTCAGTTCAGCGGCGTTGGTCCGACGGCAGACGAGCAGGCTCTGGGCGTTGAGTCCATGCGTGCCATGGCGGAGCACGCCGAGGGGCAGGGCGTCACACTCGCCGTTGAATTCCTGAACCGGTTTGAGTGCTACTTCCTCAATACGTTGGGTGCTGCATCCGCACTCGTGAAGGCTGTGGACAATCCCTGCTTTGGTGCCATGTTTGACACATTTCATGCGAATATTGAAGAGAAGGATCCGGCAGTGGCAATTGCCAGCTACGGCGATGTGATTCGCCATGTGCACATCAGCGAGAATGACCGCGGTACGCCGGGATTGGGACACGTTGCCTTCCCCGACATCTTCGCAGCGCTCAAGGCCCGTGGCTACGATGGGTGGTACACCATTGAAGCCTTTGGCCAGGCGTTGCCAGATCTGGCCGCCGCTGCTCGCATTTGGCGGGCGTGTTTTGAGAGCCCGGAAGCCCTCTATGAGAAGGGCTTCGAGTTGATTAGCTCGCTTGCTTAGGGGCTATTGAAAGGACTGCTGCAATGAGAGATGTAGTTGTTTTGTCTGGGGTGGCGCTTGCCGTAGTTGCGGCTGCGTGTTTGTCAGGATGCACGACGGGAAGGTTCTCGACGCCCCGGGTGAGGAAGGTCTGCTTTGTGGCTGGTAAGAATAGCCACGGGAGAACGGCGCATGCCCATGGTGCGGGACTTCAGTACTTTGCCGACGAGCTCAATGCGCATGTCCCTGGCATTGATACGGTTATCCACAAGGGGGGCTGGCCTGAAGATCCTGCGTTCTTCGAAGGAGCTGATGCCGTTGTGATCTACTGTGATGGGGGGCGTCGTCATGTCGCGATGGAGCATCTCGACTTCATCGACGGTTTGGCCGAGTCAGGTGTAGGGATTGGATGCATCCACTATGCCGTTGAGATCCCAAAAGGAGAGCCTGGGAATGGACTGCTGAAATGGACCGGCGGCTATTTTGAGACGGACTGGTCGGTGAATCCGCATTGGATGGCGGACTTTACTCGCATTCCTAAGCACCCGGTTACACGGGGTGTTTCACCGTTCA
>JABGOW010000110.1 GCA_018645275.1 Verrucomicrobiota bacterium | reverse complement strand
ACCTTGATTTCCACACAGACATGTACAGCCTGGGGGCCACGCTCTACCACATGGTCACGGGGCATATTCCATTTGACGGCGAAGATCATGAAGCGGTGATGAAGGCGCAGGTCTCCCGACAGCTTTCAAATCCGCGGGACATGAACCCGAATGTGACGCCAGGGTGTGTCCAGATCATCACCAAGCTCATGATGAAGGAGCCCAATCACCGCTTTCGGAGTTGGTCTACTGCCGCGAGGGAGCTCGGAAAACTCGCCTCCGGGAAGCTCGTTGTCACGAAGGTCGCCCCGAGTGCCGTGAGTACGATTGCCAAACCGGGGGAGCTTGCACTTCCTAATGGACAGGAGCCGCGCAAGCCTGCGGTTGCCAGCAAACAGCGCCTGGCGCAGCTCCAGAAGAAGTACAAACCAAAACGCGCACCGCTATGGGTGCGAGTCCCATGCGAACTCCTCATGCTCGGCTGGTTCCTCTGGCTCGCCTATCAGCTGCTCTGGCTGCCAACTCGACCAGAGGCACCAAGTCCGCCCGTCATCCCCAATACACTCCCCCCTCCCCCCGCCACGCCAACCTTTATTGAGAAATCACCAGAAACGCCAGAGGTCACGCCCTCCGAGCCCGCTGAAGCGTCGGTGTCAACGCCTCCGCGCCCGGCCAAACCCATCGTGGAAGCGATTGCCCCTGCGGCCCCCGCACCTGAGCCGGAGCCGGAGCCGGTGACAACGGAAGCACCCCTTCCCGAACTCAAACGCAAACTCGTGCGGGCTCTGCTTTCGGGCGGGGTCTCCGCAGCACAGAAGGTCTTGACGGAGACAGATGCCACCCCCGACGCCGTGGCTCCTCTGTCGGCACTGATGGCGTCCAAAACGCTGACACCCGAAGGCGTCGCCGACGCCTTCACGAAGCAGATCGGCCAACGATCGCAACTCGTTCATGCCGGGAGAAAGCACCACATGGAGGTTACATCCGTAGACGGCCTGACCGTGTCGGTCGACCTGTTTGCCAGTGGCTCATCAAACATGCGGCGCCCGACAACATTCACCATTTCACAACTCGACCCGGCCGAGCAGAGCCGCTGGCTCGGCGATGCCTCAACGCGAGAGGTGGCGATCGCGAAATTTGCGCTCAGCATGACCGCTGGTGATTTCATAAATGCCCGGTCACTAGCAGAATCGTGTGGCCCCCTCGCAGAGGCCTGCATCGCGGAAGCAGATGCCAGAATACGCATGCTGGTAGAGTAACTCAGCCCATGACGCCCATCGCAAAGCAATCAGATGCGGAGCCCCGAATCAAAGAACTCTCCGCCGCACTGAACCGCCACAACCGCCTCTACTACATCGAGGCCCGCCAAGAAATTTCCGACTACGACTACGACATGTTGCTGAAGGAGCTGGAAGCCCTTGAGCGCGCATTCCCCGAGCTGGCGACGGCGGATTCCCCTACGCAACGCGTTGGCGGTGAGCCTCTCGACCGTTTCGACCACGTGACCCACGCCATCCCCATGATGAGCCTGGACAACACCTATACGCGGGAGGAAATCCGCGATCTCGACACCTCGCTCCACAAACTGTTGGGGGCAACCCCTTTCAGCTATGTTGTTGAACCCAAGATCGACGGTGTTGCATTCTCGCTGCGCTACGAGGACGGGCTCCTGGTAACGGCCGGCACCCGCGGAGATGGGGTGCGCGGAGACGACGTCACTGCCAACATCCGCACCATCAAGAGCATCCCGCTGCGCATTGAAACCGATGCCGCCGTCGTTGAGGTGCGAGGCGAAGTCTTCATGGAGAAACAGGCTTTTCTGGAATTCACCGAGAAGCAGATCGCCGAAGGAAAAGACCCCTTCAAGAATCCACGCAACGCCACGGCGGGGTCGTTGAAACAACTCGATTCCAGAGTGGTTGCGACCCGCCCGCTTGATGCGGTTCTCTACGGCTGCGGTGAGCTGGATGGCGTCCATTTCGAAACGCACGAACAGTTCCTGGACCAGCTTCGAACCTGGGGTTTCCGCACCGTTCCCCGTGTCTGGAGCTGCGCTTCACTGACAGAGGTTCTCGCCGCCATTGATGAGCTTGAGACCAAACGCCATGACTTCCCGTTCGAGATCGATGGTGCCGTCGCCAAAGTCAACGAGCGGACGCTGTACGACACGCTTGGGGCAACCGCCAAGAGCCCTCGCTGGGCCAAGGCGTATAAGTACCCGCCAGAGCAGGCGGAGACCGTCGTACAGAGCATTACCGTTCAGGTAGGGCGGACCGGTGTCCTGACGCCGGTCGCCGAGCTCGAACCCGTCTTTCTCTCGGGATCAGAGATTAAGCGCGCTACACTGCACAATGCAGATGACATCGCCAAGAAGGATATTCATGTCGGCGATCACGTGATGATCGAGAAGGCCGGCGAAGTGATTCCTGCAGTAGTGCGCGTCTTGAAAGAGAAGCGCACCGGCAACGAGCAACCTTTTTACATGCCCACGGCTTGCCCTGCCTGCGGAGAGCCCGCCAGCCAGCGACCTGGCGAAGTGGCCCTGCGGTGCGAGAGCCTACAATGCCCCGCCCAGAGCGTGAGACTGCTCAGACATTTCGCATCTCGCAACTGCCTCGACATCGAAGCCCTCGGGGATATCGTCGCTGAAAAGCTGGTCGAGCGAGGACATGTGACTTCGCCGCTGGACGTATTCAGTCTCAGCATCAATGTATTGGGTTCATTGAATCTAGGCACAGAGGAGGAGCCCCGAACCTTCGGCGAGAAGAACGCCACCAAACTACTGTCCGCCGTCGAGCGTGCCCGGACCATGCCACTGGCGCGCTGGCTTCATGCCTTGGGTATTCCGCGCATTGGCAAGACCGTGGCGATCCAGATTGCGCAAGCTCATCCCGATATAAGCAGCGTCTCAGACTCTCAGATTCTTCGAGATGTGCTCGCACTCACCGCCCTACAGGATGAAGCTCGAGAGGTGAATCCGGACGCGACAGGCGACAACCGACCAGCGACTCCCGAAGAACGCGAACAGCGCGTGATGCAGTTGGAGGCGATCAATGACCAAATTCTGGACATTGCGGATAGAATGGCCTCTGTGGATCAGATTGACAAGTGCGAGACGACCACCAAGAAAAATGGCATTCAGACCGTCGAGATTCAGACCGCAATCAAGCAGGATGCCGCGCAGAGCGCACTGACCTTTTTTGCATCCCAACGCGGGCAGACGATTCTCCACCAGCTCCGGGAACTCGATATCAACCCGACATCCGAGCCGCTGCAAAAAGGCGACGCACTCCTCGGTATGACGTTTGTGCTAACAGGGACGCTTGCCTCCATGAAGCGCGACGAAGCGGGGGATGCCATTCGTGCTCAGGGAGGGTCTGTGACCTCCTCCGTGACCGGCAAGACGACCTATCTCGTGGCAGGAGCCAACACGGGCGCCGGCAAGACGACGAAGGCAGAAGCACTGGGCGTTCAAGTCATAGACGAAACGACGCTGCTTGAAATGCTGGGGTTGCCAAGTGATGAGCCACCAGCCCCACCGCCACCAGAAGAACCCGATGCAGGCGGCGACCAGCTTATGCTCCTGTAGCGTTGGTCGCCACGGCCAATTCATAGCTGTGCCCTGCGCCTACTGAATACAAGCAACCACAAGAGATAGGGTTGCCGCACTGAGCAGTGTGCTGGTGACGATTACCCCGGCAGCCAGCGGCGGATCTCCATCAAGCTGTTCCGTGAGCACATAAGCTGCCACAGCGCTTGGAGCTCCCAGGAGCACGCAGGCAATCCCCGTTTCCATCACTCCGACACCTAGGAGTCGGGCAATCAGAAACGCAACGCACGGGCCAAACAGGGTCTTCAACAGGGCGGCCACCATGACGCCGCCTGCCATCCCTCGCACGGGCGTCGTGGCAAGTGAACACCCCACACAGATAAGCGCCATCGGCAGCGCAAACTGCCCCAATAATGAGAGCGTTCTTTCGAGCACAACGGGAATCAGGATTCCCTGCGCATGTGCCCAGTGATTCCAGGCCAGGCCTACCAAACAGGACAGCACCAGTGGGTTTGTGGCAAGTTTGGCGAGTACACGCCGGAAGGCAGTCAGGCTCACGCGGTGTGTGCTCGCCAGGTGTAGCAGTACGGCCGCGACATTATAGACAACGACAGTCACGCCCAAGGTGATCGCAGCAACCGCTTCCGCCCTGCCCTCATAGGCCGTTCCTGAAAAGGCGAAGTAGACTACAGGAAGTCCCACGTAGGCCAAGTTGCCCCGAAATGAAGTATGCACAAAGGTCGCGAGCGTACGCGGCTTAAGTTTCATCAACCAGCCAACGAAGAGGGCAACGGCAGTCAATACGGCCGTGCCGAGCAGCAGCACAAGCGACGTATCCGTTGCCGCGCCTCTGGTGGCTGTCGCGGTCCCGATCTTCAGCAGCAAGAGACAGGGCAGCCCCACCCAATAGCAACACCCATTGATCGCTCTACTGGCATTCGCATCCAGCAAACGGAGGCGGCTCAAGAGTACGCCCAGCAGAATAATGAGAAATACGGGACCAAGAGTGTTCAGAACATGCATGCCAAGGACCATACCCTAACCCTCGGTGCGAGGAAAAGGCGGATTCGCCTTAGCAGAGCAGAGCATCCCTGTCCCAAATCAGAATTATCTTGGACAGCAATGAGCCGACCCCAATGCCAGAATGTGGCTCCCCTTCAGAGAGCAACTCCTTCTTTTCTGGCTCTTCACGGAATTGTGTAGTTCGATAGGTGTTCTGCTGGCGATCACACATCGGCTGCGATGAGGATTCGGACGAA
>JABGOW010000024.1 GCA_018645275.1 Verrucomicrobiota bacterium | reverse complement strand
TGAGGCGGTCGACCCGGCTGTCCTCTACCTGAACGATGGATCTGTTGGGTTCGACTCTCCCTGCCTGATAGGCGGAGACTTCCGCTGATTCGCCAGTAAGCGCGTTGTAAATGGTGGTTTTTCCCGACTTCGGAAGACCCACTAGGCCGATATTCATGCGAATGAATTTAACCGATTCGGCCAGGACGCACAACCTAGTGCGACGAATCCTGTGGATTCGACCGATGAAGGCTGAATTGACATGCATAGAACTGCTATGCATAATGATCCTATGTAGAGGGGTCCCATGGTTTCGAAGGATCTGGTCGCAGCGACATCAACTCCGCTCATCTTGTCGATCTTGTCGACCGGGGAGAGCTATGGATACGCGATTATCAAGAGAGTGCGGGAGCTTTCCGGAAACGAGCTGGAATGGACCGATGGCATGCTCTACCCCGTGCTGCATCGGCTCAAGGATCAGGGACACGTGATATCGATCTGGCGTACGGCCGAGAACCGGCGACGGCGGAAATACTATCGGATCACCACGTCCGGCAGGCGGGAACTAGGACGGCTCCGAGAACAGTGGGACACCGTCAACTCGACACTGACCAGAGCGTGGGACCAAATGGAGGACTAGATGGGCGAACGAGAGATTGCAGCCTGGAGAGCGTATGTGCGCTCCCATGGAGAGATATCTGATGAAGGCATGGATGAATTGGAGAGTCATCTACGCGACGAGATAGACTCGCTGCGTGAAAGTGGCCTCAGTGACGAAGAGTCTCTCATAATCGCTGTGAAGCGGTTCGGCAATGCTTCGGCAGTTGCTCGCGAATTCTCGAAAGTCCAGCACCGAAAGCTCTGGAAGCAGCTTCTGATCGATCCGGTAGACCCAGCGGAACGCAAGCGTGCAAACAGGGAGATCGTACTGGTTTCCTTTCTGGGGCTTCTTGCTGCCGTACTGTCTCGAGTTCCGGAGATCTTCGGCATAGCGCTTCTTGGTGGCCACGAGCGGTTCTACGTACGGAACATCTCATTCTTTGTTGTTCCTGTGGTGGCGTTCTACTTTGTCTGGAAGCATCGCGATCGTCCCGTCTACGGCATGGTTTACTTCGCCATTGCGTTAGCCTCAGCGGCGCTGGCCAACATATACCCACTCTATGCGGCGGGCAACTACGACGTCTTGATCGGTATTCATCTGCCGATTGCTATCTGGTTGGCCACTGTGCTGCTGTACGTTGGAAGATCTTGGCGAGATGCGGATGCTCGGATGGATTTTGTACGGCTCTCTGGGGAAGCGGCTATCTACCTTGTGCTCATTTGCTGCGGCGGAGGAGTCCTGATTGCTACCGCCGGGCTTCTATTCTCGGCAATAGGTGTCGATCTGGAGATCATTCTCACCCGCTACGTCGCGATTGGCGGTGCGTGTGCCGCGCCAGTGGTAGCGGTCTATTTAGCATATGCAAAGCGCAACATCATCGAGAACATGGCGCCTGTATTGGCACGCATTTTTGCCCCTCTGTTCTTCATCCTCATGGCAGCGTTTCTCGTAGTGATGGCGGCAACCGGCAATATCCTTGAAGTGGACCGCGACATCCTTATCGGATTCGACGTGCTCCTTGCTCTTGTGTTGGGGATGCTCCTTTACACGCTTTCGGCCCGGGATGAGAGGAAGGATCCTGGTGCCCCGGATTTCATCAACGTTGCGCTCATCGTCGCCGCCCTTGCCGTGGATGTCTTTGCGCTTGTGGCCGTCGTTTCTCGGATCGACGCTTATGGTCTGAGTCCCAACAAAGCCGCCGCACTGGGGGAGAATCTCATGCTTCTTATCAATCTGGGCGTGAGTACGATCCTCTACGTTCGCTTTCTCGTCACCCGCGAGCATTTCAAGGCACTTCTGGTATGGCAGACGAAATATCTCTCGATCATCTGGGCTTGGGCGATCGTGGTCGCGTTTCTCTTTCCTGTCTTGTTCAACTAGTGGTTTGACTACTGTGGAAATCAGGCCATCTAAAACAAGCCGCGCCAGCCTTCGCCATTGCCACGGCTGGTAATCCTTGTCTTCAGTCGCTTTGCATAGCTTGCGAGCGCAGGCTTGCTCGAACCGGTTTCGATTCGCTCCCGAAGACGCGCGGACAGTGTATCCATCGCCCATACAGCGATCATGATCAGAATCATGAGGACGACTGCATCGCTGTAATCATTCACGCGCATCTCCTGTAGCAAACGCTGCCCGATGCCGCCTCCGCCGACCATTCCAACCAGTGTGGACATGCGGACGTTGATGTCCAATCGGTAGATGGTGAAAGACATGTATGGGTTGATGATTTGAGGGATGATTCCGTAGAGGATCACTTGAAACCGGTTCGCTCCGGTGGCGCGAATGGCCTCTACCGGTCCTGCGTCAATAGATTCCAGCCGCTCGGCATAAAGCTTGGTCAAATCGGCGACTGAATGAATAAAGAGCGCAAGGACTCCTGCCATAGGCGCGTTAGCAGGTTTCACCCACACTACGAATATAATCACCCAAATGAATGGTTGAATGGAACGGAGGATGCTGAGTAGTCCTCGGATAACGGTGTACGCAGACCGCCCAATGATTCCTTCGGCGAGATTGCGTGCCGCAAGAAAACTTAAGGGTACTGCGACAACAATCCCAAACAACGTTGCCATGAACGCCATGAAAAGTGTTACCACGAGCAGTTGCCCGCCTTCGGCGAATATGCCCCAGTTGGGATGAGCAATCTGTTTTCGTATGCCTGCCGTGTTATCAAACTCCGTGAAGAGCTTCACGAGGTCGACTCGCGTGATGATCACAGAGACTGCCAGCGCAGCTGCGGCAAGCAATAGGACGCCGACTGCCCAGCTTCGCCGGAACCAAGCACGTCTGGGCTCAGGGCACTCAGCTGCGGAGACCGTAACAAACCCGAGTAACCTATCATGCCATGCGGTGTATTTTGCCGTTGCTAGCACGGGGAAGAGCAGCAAAGGACTCAGAAGCACCAAACTTGCGCGTGCAAGTCTTCGGACTGTTGCAGAAACGGCGGAATCAGTTCGTGTATCAACAAGCCGTCTGCCCAACAGTTTCATACCGGGGCTGAGACCGAAAGACTGCCACAAACCGGCGGCACCTGATGCCGCCAGGAGCATAAACCACCACGGAACGGTGAGAAACAGGAGCTCCCCGCGTTCCGGGCTATGCCATGCGTAGGTCACTAATAACCACATGGCCACAAGGAACGAGACATCTACAAAAAGTACGTAGACATCCCTTCGGTACTGGCGTAGTGCATTGGACCAACTCGGTCGATTGACCATGAAATCGGCGTGGTATGAGTTCTCCATGACTTTATCCGATCTTCTCCCTGATGCGTCCGCTGATGTAGTCCATGAGCCACACAACCACGATTATCGCGATGACGACCGCCCCAACTTGCCCCCAAGCATTCTCTCCCGGACGGCCGACTTCATTCTTCCAGTAGAAGAGGAGCGTGCCGATTCCGCCTCCTCCGACCAAAGCGATAATTGTCGCCATGCGTATGTTGATGTCCCAACGGTAGAGCGTGAAGGCTAAGTACGAGGGGATGATTTGCGGAATGACCCCGAAAATCACAATCTGCCATCTGCGTGCACCTGATGCAGCAATCGCCTCGAGGGGGCCCGGATCTACGGACTCGACCTGCTCAGAAAACAGCTTGCCGAGAGCTGCGACAGTGTGGATGAGCAAGGCAAGCGAGCCGGCGAAGGGATTACCGAAACCAACCCATATCGCGAAGATCACGGCAATCAGTAGAGACTCGATAGAACGTATTGCATTAAACACAAACCGCATGGCAAGGTAGATTCCCCAACCCCACGTGCTGAATCCCATGATGTTCCGCGCCGCAAGAAAGCTCAGTGGAAATGCTATGAGCGTCCCAAGGGCTGTTGCGAACAGCGCGAGGAAGATGGTCTCGATCATGTGATAGGCGATCGAGAAAAGCAGCCCTCTTGGGTTCACCGGCTCAAGTAGATACTCAAAGCGCACATCGACGAGTTCTCCCCAGATTCTGGCTGCATACGGCCATCGCTCGACCAGCATGCGCGGTGCCATCGTGGAGGTGAGCCATGCAATCCAGACCGTGACGCCGAGCAGTCCGATGATAAAGATTCCGCGGTAGGTGAGAAGCCAGGGTCGAGGTTTCCTTGCTGGGGCGATATCTTTGAGAACCGCACCGGGAACTACGATTCCCGTTGTTGGTGAGTCGTGAAGTAAACGCTCTGGCGGGCGGTTGCGAAGCAAGAATACGATAGGCTGGGCTACGAGCATGGCATTCATCCTCAGAAAGCGCATCAGCCTCTGCCCAAGCGACGGGACCTCGAGATTCTCTCCTACCAGTACAACACCGAAAGCTGCCATACCGGGCGTGTGGAAGAACGAGCGCGTGATAAGCGCCATCTCCAAAGTTCCAAAGATCGCTAGAGGCCAACCCCATGGAGGAAGTTTGAGCGGATTGTAGAAGTCGATGTAGCGCCACCAATACTCTTGGAGAAAGAACATGACTGCATAAGCAACAAATCCCCAGGTCGCCCAATCAAGCATGAAGGCGAGGAACCTGGGCCGAATTGCCTGGAGTTGATCGCGTACGGGATGTGGCCTAACGAACTTCGACTTCTTCGGCGTCCTCACCGTAGATCTCCTTGAACCTGACTTTGTCGATTTCGGCAGGGGTGCCCTCGAAGACGATCTTCCCGTCTTTGAGCGCAAGAATCCTTGTTCCGTATCTGCGAGCAAGCGAAAGGAAGTGGAGACTCGTCACCACAGTGACACCATCTT
>JABGOW010000019.1 GCA_018645275.1 Verrucomicrobiota bacterium | reverse complement strand
TGAGGAGAGGCTCACCCGGAAACCAGACGGTGAAGACGCTTCGGACGTAGAGGACCTGTCGCCAGCGCCAGCGCCTGTGGTCGCCGTGACGCCCCCGCCAGCGCCAGTGGCTCCCGTGAAACCGGATCCGCTTCCGTTGCCAGAGCCGTCCGTGAAGCCGGAGCCGCTCCCGTCGCCAGAGCCGTCCGTGGCAACTTCTAAACCCGAACGTACCGTGCCGTTAGAGCCCTCTCCGCTGCCGGTCGTCTCTCGCCCCCCGGTGCAGCGCGACACCAAGCCACTGCCGGTTCCCCGGGAAAAGCCTGTCCCTCGCGAGCGGGATAGAACATACGCCGATGGCAGTCGATACGACGGCGAGTTGTCAGGGGAGAAGCGACATGGGTGGGGGATTTGCATATTCACAGACGGCGATAAGTATGAGGGAGAGTGGCGCGACGACTTGAAGCATGGCTACGGCACCTTCACTTGGGCAGATGGTGGCGTATTCACCGGCAACTGGGCGCGTGGAAAACGAAATGGAATTGGGGTCTATAAGTACGCAAACGGTCATGTATATGACGGGTACTGGGTGGCGAGTCAGCGTGACGGTCAGGGCACGTATCGTTGGCCGGATGGTGCCCGGTATGTGGGCGACTGGTCGAAGAATGACCGCAATGGCTCCGGCGTGTATCTGATGAGGGACGGGCGACGGTATGACGGTGCGTGGAAGGATGACGAGAAATGCGGTCATGGGACGTTCACGTGGCCCAATGGAAATCGGTATGTTGGCGAATGGGTGGGCGGCAAGCGGCACGGAAAAGGCGTGCTCACGTATGGCGACGGCAGTCGATATGATGGGCAGTGGGAGAACGGCGACAAACAGGGTCGTGGCCAGTTTCTCTTGCCAGACGGTGCCAGCTACGTTGGGGAGTATGCCAATGATCGCAGGACGGGACACGGAACGTATAGCTGGGCCAACGGCGCCAAGTATGTTGGGGGATGGCTGGATGGTAAGCGCTCAGGGCGTGGTGCCTACACGACGGCCACCGGTCGGGGCTCAAAAGGATTGTGGCGTGATGGCAAGCGGATCCAAACTGATGAAAAGTACGGCGCCGAGATAACCAACATACGCGTTGACCATGGCCACAAGAAGAACAACCAAAAAGGGATGCGGATTCGTTCGAAGGTTATCGTGGACGGCTGCAAGGGTAAGAAGATTCGGGTCTCCGCCTATTTTTCACTTAAGAATGGCACGGCGCTCAAGGATTTCGACGGCGAGTTCAAAACGTCCAATGGAAAAGTGTCGGTTGGCAAAACCGCCACGGCGAGCTATGCAAGCTCTCGCTGGAACGATTTCACGCTATTCATACCAAACGCTCAACTCCACATGGCCAAAGGCAAGCATGACCTCAAGTTTTATATCACGGTTTGGAATATGTCCGCCTCCTCGCCCAACAAGCTGGCGTCAAGTGAACCCTATGGTTTTCAATACTCGAAGAAATGACCGCAAGATAAGTCGCTCTTCGTCGCGCATGATGTGAGATGTGCACGCTACGCCTGGCACCATTCTGGCCACCCGCAAGCTTCTGGCGAAGCGCTGGCCGTTAGGATCGCTCAGGAAAGCTGTTTGCGGTAGTCGGACGGTGTGAGCCTGTTGATTGCTCTGAATTGGCGGGTGAAGTAGTTGCTGTCACCGAAGCCAATTTCCATGGCGATTTCCGTGATGCTCAGGTCGCTGTTGCGCAGCATCTCCATGGAGCGTTGAATTCTCAGGCGCATGAGATACTCGATGGGGGTCTGTCCTGTTGCTTTACGAAAGACCCGCATCAGGTTGCTCCGCGACATGTGTGCGATTCTCAGCAGGTCGTCGATTTTCCAATTCTTGGAGAAATCGTTCTCCAGGACTCCGATTACGTTGCCAACGCGCAGCAGGGCGTGTGCCTCGGTCGTTTCTGTGTTTGTGTAGGCACGCGACAGGTAGACCATCAGCTCAAGGAGTTTCGCCCGGAGGGCCACCTCGAAACCGGCGGCTTTCTTCGTGCATTCGGCTTCCAGCTCTTCCGCGAGCCGCTCCGCCCGGCCCAACGGAACTCGCATGAGATGCAGACGGCTCGCGAAGCGGTGCTGGCGGCGGTAGGTGGGTTCGAGCATGAACATTGCGCAGTACCCCGGCATCCGGCGCAGCTCATTCTCAGGTAGGGCGATCTTTTCGGGGTCATACATGACATTGATCAGATCCAAGCTGTCGCGGTTGTAGAAATAGTGACTCTGGTGCCCCTGGAGCAGAAAGACGTCTCCAGCCGTTACCGGAAACTCGTGTTGCTCGAGCATATGCATGGCACTTCCGCGCGTCACAATCACTAGCTCGCAGAAGTCGTGGCTGTGCTCGATTTCGGTTAGATCGTGCGGGTGCGATTGCGAATGCTCCGCATCGGTCCGTACCCGGCGAACGGCCAATGGGAATCCGGAAAGGCCAAAGTAGTGAATACCGTCTGCAATTGTCGATTTCATGGCGTGGGACTATAGTGCTATAGTTTGGGACAATATTCAAGGTGAACTCTGTAGAAGTGTGAGAGGCTAAGCCTGTACTTTCATTAGAGGAGGCATATTTGATGGATTGCTTATTGGGAATTGATGTTGGGAGTTCGTCGGTGAAAGCCTCGTTGCTGGATGCCGCCACTGGGGCCTGTGTTGGGAGCGCGTTCTATCCCAAGACCGAACAGGTGATCGAATCGCCGCAACCGGGGTTTGCCGAACAGGACCCACAGTGCTGGTACGACACCGCGAAAGAGTCGATTCGCGACGCGATGAGCGAAGCTGGCCTGAAGCCCGAGGATGTGAAGGCGATTGGTATTGCCTATCAGATGCATGGGCTCGTCTGTGTCGATAAGGATCAGAAGGTTCTACGCCCCTCCATCATCTGGTGCGATTCACGTGCCGTACCGTATGGAAACGCGGCGCTTGAGGCGATTGGTGCCGAGAAGTGCCTGAGCCACCTGATGAACGCACCAGGCAACTTCACCGCGGCGAAGCTGGCTTGGGTGAAGGAGAATGAACCGGAGGTATTCGCGAAGATTGACAAGATTATGCTGCCGGGCGATTGGCTGGCAATGAAGCTGACTGGTGAAGCTTGCACAACCGCCTCCGGCCTTTCCGAAGGCATGCTCTGGGATTTTCAGCAGGAGACAGCAGCGGCGTTTTTGATGGAGCACTGGGGTTTTGATGAGCGGCTGCTCTCGAAATGTGTTCCGACTTTTGGAAGCCAGGGAAGCCTTACCGAGGAAGCGGCAACCGAGCTTGGTTTGGCGGCAGGCACGCCGGTTTCCTATCGCGGTGGTGATCAACCCAACAACGCACTATCGCTCAACGTGCTCAAGCCCGGCGAGATTGCCGCAACGGCAGGAACGTCCGGCGTGGTCTATGGTGTGACGGACAAGAAGCAGTATGATCCGCAGTCCCGGGTGAATACGTTCGCGCACGTCAACCACACGCCCGGCGACCCACGCCTTGGCGTGTTGCTCTGCATCAACGGAACCGGTATCCTGAATGCTTGGACGAAACGTCTGCTTGGTGACATTTCCTACAAGGAAATGGATGCGCTGGCTGAATCCGTTCCGATCGGGTCCGATGGTGTCACGATTTTGCCATTTGGCAATGGTGCTGAGCGGGTGCTGAGTAACGCCAACGTCGGCGCGCAGATTGCCGGACTCGACTTCAACCGGCACGGTCGAGCTCAGATCTGCAGGGCCGTGCAGGAGGGTATCGTCTTCTCCTTTATGTATGGCATGGAGGTGATGGAGGAGACCGGGATTGAGATCAAGACCATTCGCGCAGGCTTTGCAAACATGTTCATGAGCAGCGTTTTCTGCGAAACACTGGCGGGAGTCAGCGGCGCAACGATTGAGTTGTACGAGACCGATGGCTCACTGGGCGCGGCGCGAGGTGCTGGAGTGGGGGCTGGAATCTACGGTTCGTGTGAGGAAGCGTTTCGAACGCTGGAGAAGAAGAAGACCGTGCGCCCTGGCGCTGGAAACTACGCGGACGCCTACACGATGTGGAAGAGACATTTACAGCAAGTACTAAAAGAGGAGAAATAGAATGAGTATCGTCACAGGGAACACGGAGTATTTTTCAGGCATTGGCAAGATTGGATTTGAGGGGCGAGAAAGCGACAACCCGCTCGCTTTCAAGTGGTACGATGAGAACGCCGTGGTTGGCGGCAAAACCATGAAGGAAACGTTGCGTTTCGCCGTCGCCTACTGGCACACTTTCTGTGGAACGGGCGCCGATCCATTTGGCGGCGGAACGCATGAGTTTCCGTGGTTTGCCGGCGCCGATGCCGATACCCGCGCCAAGAACAAGATGGACGCTGCCTTTGAGTTCATCACCAAGATCGGGGCGCCATACTACTGTTTCCACGACATGGATATCATGGAAGAGGGCGCCACGTTTGCTGAGTCCTCCAAGCGGCTCGAGTCCATTGTTGCCTACGCGAAGGAGAAGCAGGCCGCTTCTGGGGTGAAACTGCTCTGGGGTACGGCCAACCTCTTCTCCAATGCGCGCTACATGAACGGTGCCGGCACCAACCCGGACTTCAGTACGGTAGCCTATGCCGGTGCGCAGCTGAAGAATGCAATCGACGCCACCATCGCACTAGGCGGTGAGAACTACGTTTTCTGGGGTGGACGCGAAGGCTACATGAGTCTACTCAACACCAACATGAAGCAGGAGCTCGACAACTTCGGAAAGTTCCTGACCATGGCGCGTGACTACGCTCGCGCCCAGGGCTTCACAGGAAACTTCTTCATTGAGCCCAAGCCAAT
>JABGOW010000028.1 GCA_018645275.1 Verrucomicrobiota bacterium | reverse complement strand
GCATGCCAGGTCGCTGTGTCCCATATCGTCCAGAATCGAGGTGATAAACGGCGTGCCGAGGAATCCGGTGCGAAGATGATCGTCAGCCGCGTGAACCAGCTCTACCAGGTGGCCCGCCGCCTTCTCCTGAAGGGCGTCGGGAATGAGTTCAAAGGCAATGGCCAGCAGGTACGCAGTCTGCGTCTCGGGTGTGTTCTTGAGCTTGCCGTCCTCCCCGAAGTAGTGCTCCGCAAAGGCCGCCTTCACCGTTGCCGCCTCCTCCGCATAGCGTTTAGCATCATCCTCACGGCCCAGAACATGGGCTGATTTTGTCAGGATGTCTGCTCCGAGGGCGTAGAACGCGGTACCCAACAAGGGCGCCGGCGTGTCTCCCCGTGTATTCTTTGCGTAGGGCTGCAGCCAGTCGCCGAAGGCGTTGATCTTTGTGATTCGATGGTTCTTGGATTCTTTGCGATACCATCCCACCAGGCGCTCCATCATCTCGAAGTTGTTGGCCAGCACCTCGCGGTCGCCGGTCCGGACATAGACCTCCCACGGCACAATCGTGGCCGCATCCTGCCAACCGGGACTGCCTCCGCCCATCACGGCGGGAATTACGTGCGGTACGCGACCGTCATGCAGCTGGTCATCGCGCATGGTTTGCAGCCAGCTTTTGAAGAAGGCGTGGCTGTCGTAGTTGAATAGCGCTGTGGGAGCGAATGCCTGCGCGTCACCGGTCCAGCCGAGTCGCTCGTCGCGCTGCGGACAATCGGTTGGGATATCGAGAAAGTTGCCGCGCTGACCCCATACAATATTGCGCTGCAACTGGTTCAGTTTGTCATGCGAAGAGACGAAATCACCAATCCGACGCATATCGCTGTGCAGGACAATCCCTGTCACCCAATCGGTAGCCGGTTTCGCGCCCTCCGTCAGCCCGGAGAGCTCGACATAACGGAAGCCGTGGAACGTGAACGTCGGACTCCAGTTGATAGTTCCGGTCTCAGCCGCCGTATAGAAGTCGGTCGACTTCGCGCCACGATAGTTCGCCGTATATAGGGTGCCGTTCTTGTTGAGCATCTCGGCAAAGCGGATGGTGATGGTCTGCCCTTCTTTCACCGGCATGGTCAGCCGCGGCCAGCCCACCATATTCTGGCCGAGATCGAACACAAACCGACCGGGCTTCGGTTCGGTTACGCTGCGGGTTGGCAGTTCCGCCGTGACGCGTACGGGGGCGTGCGCTTTCGGGTTGAGGGCAGGGGTGGGGGCCACATCCTCGACGATGACGCCATTCCACTCCGCGTCATCAAACCCAACCGTGTTCCAGCCGGGCAGCTCGCGGTTGGCGTCATAGCGCTCTCCGTCGTAGATTTCGGAGCTTCGGATCGGACCGGTGTCGGTGGCGACCCACTGCTTGTCGGTCACGATCGTTTCAGTCGTGCCATCCGCGTAGGTGATCTCAAGCTGCAGTAGCAGCGCGGGCTGAACTTGCGGGTAGAACACCTTCTTGGTCATGAGTCGTCCGGCATACCAACCTTCGCCAAGCACGGCCCCGATCGCGTTGGCTCCTGCCTGTACGGAAGCGGTCACGTCGTAGGTGAGCGTCTCGATCCGGTTGTCGTAAGAGGTCCAGCCGGGCGCGAAATAGTCGCGACCGACCCGTTCGCCATTGAGCCATACCTCGTAGAGCCCTTTGGCCGTTACATAGAGACTCGCCCGTTCGACCTCGCCCTTGGCTTTGAACCCCCGGCGTAGATACTGCGGGACGTAAACCTTGCTGCCGCCTCCGCGCAGTTTTCCCGTTGCCAGGTCAAGCTGTTCATTCTCTGCAATCGTGCGCTGCCTGGCCTTGCCATCGACCGTATACTTCAGTCGCAGTTTCTTGACGACTCCGTGCGCTGGATCGCCGGCAAGATCGTTGCCCGCCTTCACGGTCTGGTTACCATCGGTCACCAGTTTGCGTACGGCCTCGGTCACGTCACGCTGTTTGCCCGGGTCGTTGAGAACACCGTAGATCGCTTTCGAGATGACGATCTCACCGGCAGCATCACGCTCGCTGTCGTCCTGCTGCGTTGGGGTCATCCGGATCCAGCGCGCCTGCCAGTCGTCATTCGCGAGCAATCCAGCCTCAAAATGCGCCAGATCACTCCACTTGGAGTCCGAGCCATCTTGATCCCAGAAGCGGATCTGCCAGCAGGCCCGCTGGCGCGAGGCCACGGGGGTGCCGCCGTAGGGCAGCAAGGTCGACTGATCGGAGTCCACCTTGCCGCTGTCCCACAGGTCGGCGTTGTCTGGCAGCAGTTCCGGCCGCGTTGCCACGACCACCCGGTAGGCCGATTGCGCGCGCACACCGGTCGGCAGATTCCAGGACAGGCTTGGTGTCGGATCATGGAACCCAACCGGTTCCCGAAATCCTTCGCCGACCCGTAGATCCTGTGCCGATACTGCGCCCTGAACACTACCCGCCTGCTGCAAAGCAACCATGGCTACAACTCCTATCGTCTGTTTTAGATGTTTCATGGGGTAAGAATAGCGGGTGAGGGGACCCACAACAACCTTTACGGGCCCTTGGTTTGCGTCAGGGTAGTGTCAAAAGTATGAAAGATGGGAATCGGTGAACGAGAACGGCGACGAGAGCGGATTACGAGTAGAGATTCTCTCAATCGTCCACCACTCTCGTCGCCGTTCTCGTCCGCCGGAGCAAGCGTGAGCACAGGGCGTGAACGATGTGTTGACATCTGAGACCTAACGCCTTGCGCTTGTGTAAGAAACGATCTTACTACCCGTTACCCCAGCACCTTGGTCGTGCCCCCGCCGTTCTCGAGGTTGATATCCATGTTCGGTTTGTTGGTCTTCCAGCTACCGGCTGTGAAATCGGGGATCTTGATGGAGTTCGATTGGTTCAGCACCGACCACTCGGACAATTCCACCACGGCGCTGAACGCGGCGGCATCGTAGACATCCTGGTCGAGCGGTAAGCCGTTGCGCAGGCAGTCGATGATGTGCCAGATATTGATCAGGTCGGAGCCGCCGTGGCCGCTCTTGAGATCTGCACCCAACCCCTTGCGGAATTGCTCGAACTGCTTCAGCACCCCCGGCTTATACTGTTCCATCAGCTTGTCGTAGGTCTTCTTGTCGGCCCACCGGTGGTTGCCGGTACAGATCTTGGGCGGGGCGGGGTCGAACAGGACAGATCCCTTGGTTCCATACACACCGTGAATGAGATTGTGCGGGGAAGGGGAGGTGGCGTCATGCTGAATGTTTAGCGTACGGCCCTGCTTGGTCCTGATCAGCATTGAGCTCATATTCCCCCGGTACTCCATGCCCGCGAATTCCTTGTAGAACCCGTCCTTGGCCGCCAGCGCCTTCGCCTTGTCGGCCATCATGAAGTCTTTGCTCTCCACCGAAACCAGGAAGTCGAACCGGTCACCCCGGTTGATATTCATCATCTGCGCAATCGGCCCCATGCCATGTGTGGGATAGATATTTCCCTTCCGGGCACCGTACATTCTCAGCCACCACATGTTCCAGTACATCGTCTTACTGAAGTTGTTGCGCATCTTGCTGGTGTTGTAGGCCCCATCGCCGTGCACGATCTCCCCGAAGAATCCCTGCTTCGCCATGTTCAGAGTCGTGATATGAAACGGCATGAAGGAGTAGTTCTCCATCATCATGCAGTGCATCTTCGTACGTTCAGACGTCCGCACCAGGTCCCAACACTCCTCGACCGTTACTGCCGCAGGCACCTCCGTGATCACATGCTTGCCATGCTCCATGGCGTATACAGCCATCTCTGCATGCATGTAGGTCGGCGTACAGATCAGGACCAGGTCAAGGTCGTCGCGCTCACACAGCGCCTTCCACTCCGCTTCGCCCGTGTGGTACTCCGGACTGTGTCCACTCTTCGCCAGCTTCCTCTTGATCCGCGTAAACCGTTCGGGTGCTACATCCGCCGCCGCCTTGATCTCCAGGCTGTCCACGCGGATCATCGTCCCGGCATGGTGCGATCCCCGGTTGCCGGTACCAATGATGCCGACCCGAACCGTATTGATCTTCGGCGCGCAGTAGCCGGACATGTTGAAACGCTGCACGTGTTTTACCTGCCATTTTTCCATTTTTCCGGGTAATCCCTCCACATGGCTCTCAATGGTTCCTGCCAAGGCTTTGTCGCCCCATGCGCCCCACGTGGCAGCCCCCGCACCAAGCATCCCCACCGATTGTAGAAATTGTTTTCGATTCATGGTCATGTTGTGTTGCTCCCTGGTCTAAGACTTCCTCGTATCCTAAGATCTTTGGCACCTTGCGATCATCCGTTTGGAGTGCGGCGATGGAATCGCCGCTTTCTGCGAGCGCGGAGCGCGTGCCCCCCACGGAAGCGACTGAATCTACGTTTCTCGCCCTCGTCACGCTCCGCTCGGATCCAAAGCGGTGACTTCGTCCCCGCACTCCATATCCCCACAGGCTGCATCATTGATCATTCCGCCAGCCCACTCTCCCTCAGCTCCCCAACCGTCTCAAAGATCGCATCAATCTGCTCGTCGCCGGCATTCTGATCCAGGTTGATGCAGCAGACGCCGGTCAACGCCGGGTTGGCGGAGTCGGCTACCATGCGTGTGATCGTCTCGCGGATCTCTTCAGGGGTCCAGTTTACGAGCTGCACTGGGTCGAGACGAATGTTCAGGAAGGTGTTGGGCAGGTGTTCTCGGATTACCTTCAGATCGCCGCCCCAGCCAACGTCGAGGAAGTCGAGGTGCGGGATCTTGGCGTAGCTTGCCGCAAAACGGTCCGGATCGTTTCCGCAGTGGTGAATGCCAAACGGGCGCTGTTGTTGGCTCCATGCGGAATCAATCGGCAGAATGAAGCGTTCATAGTCC
>JABGOW010000266.1 GCA_018645275.1 Verrucomicrobiota bacterium | reverse complement strand
CGATGCCATGCAGCAGCATCTGCAGGTCGGTAGCCTCTATCTGGACCCGCGTTGAGCCGGTGGGAACCGCAGGGATCCTGAATTTTCCAGCTTCTAATCGCTTGTAGAAAACCACGAAACCACCATGATCAAAATAGAGAATCTTCACCCGGTCCTGCCGGCGGCCAATGAAGACGAAGAGGTGCCCGGAGTAAGGGTCAATCTTCCACCTTCCTTGGACGATGGCACCTAGGCCATCCATTTGCTTGCGCATGTCTGTGGGGTCCAGGGCAAGGTAGATTTTGACCGACGAAGGAAGTGTCACCATCACACACCTCTCGCCGCGATCCGGGTCATCAGGTCGGCGACGTACTCACTACCAGTGCCCTCAGGAAAGCGAACTCGCATTCCACGAGGCGTCTCTGCCTCCAGCCACCTGGCGGTCACCACTTCCGACTGCTCAGGTAGGCCGACAACATCCACCTCAACCAGGCGAGTTTCCTGCGAAGCTACCCGCTTGGCCTTTTCACGCTGCTGCAATTTCGACTCGCCATAAAGCCGGTGGCTGAGAGAGCCCTGGGTCACGCCAATCTCCTCCGCAAAACCTCGGACGCTTACCTCTGAACGACGCAGGTAGAAATCTGCCAACTTCTCATCCCACCACGCCTTGCTGCCCTTTCTCCGTGCCATGCCAATCCTCCATCAAAGTCAGTGAGGAGAGCCTGACATACGGCGCCGGACTTGAGAACCACGCCCAATTCCGGACGCTTACCCCATTTCGACCACCCACCGGGCCAATGGCCTGTAATATCCGGCAGTTATGTCGTCGCTGTAGACACAAACTCGGTCATTCTCGGAGTCTGGGAGTAATTTGCTCGCCAACGTATGAGTCCTTCGCCAGATGCTCAAGGCCCAGTTCCTTCAGAAGAGCCGTCTGCTCATTGTTCGGTTCGGTCACAGTGTAGTAGGTAGGACTGCGCACGTCCTGCCCGCAGAGATTGAGATGGCAGGTGCGCAGGATTTCCACTGCGGCCTCGGCAGAGCCTATCGTGGGCAACGCGCGCAGCTTCGTCTTCAATGTTCGTTCAAGGAGGAGAGCGAGCATGCACAAGGTCACGTGCCCTCTGACTTTTGGGTCGGTACGATGTCGGACAGGTCGTACCTTCAGGACGCTTTTGATAACCTGGAAGTCCTTTTCCACCGCGTCCTTACTTCTGTACAGACGATAGAGTTGCTCACCATCCAGAGTCAGATCAGGTGCCGCTGCGAGAAGCGCGAATCCATCGTATCGCCTCCTGGAATTCCAGGCTCGCCGTGAGAAGGTTGCTCGGACCTGGGATGCGCCGCGGTCCCCTGAGCCAGGGGAATCATCCACACTCACGTCGAAGATATCGCTCAGGTCCATCGTTTTGAGCTTTGCTTTGGCCTGCGTAACGGCAGTTTCTCCGGTAAGTCTGCTCCTGGGATTCAGTACGCGGATATTCAGGCTGCGAAGATATGAGTAGAACCTCTGGAGTTTGTCTTCGGCCATTCTCCTGGTGTCGATGAAGAACTGCACATTGAAGCCGATCACCGCTCGTATTTGGAGCGCCTCGCCGTCTTTTCTGGATTTGGGACGTCCCTTGACCCCCGACTGAACCCTGGCACTGGCGTATTTACTCCGCCCGGTTTTGACCATCTCCTCGAATTGTTCCCGTTGCCTTTGAGGGTCCCGAGTCTGTGCCAGCTTCTGCAGCCTACGAACGCCGACATGTGCACCATACCCGCCGAGAACCGCCTCCTGAATGTCGCTAGACAGCTTCAAGAGCATCACTCGCAGATATGCCCAATGCTTGCTGTGCCCATGACGAGATGCGATGTCTGCGTAGGTCAGACGTTCAGGCCCACCCAAGGCCTCTGCAATGGCTTTCGCCTCGATGAGCGCGGTTACTGCAGGTGGTGTGTCCGTCTTCTCCCACACGTAGTCTCGAATGGCACCAGGGTCGATATGGCCAGGCTGTCGCTTCGTAACTACCCCAAGGTCAAGATAGAAGACGAGGTCATCCCCCGGCAGGCCTGTCAGCCCAGCCTCTCTTGCAGCCCGCACAACGAGCCGTCGGTCTCGGTCAAGGCTATCGTCCTTCAACTCAGGCTCCAGGCAAGTGAATTGCCCATAGGGGATGCGATCCGTATAGCCGTCGATTTCAACTGCAGGTATCGCCGTTAGAAACTTCATCCCGCTGCTGGCCATTTGCCCCAGCGCGGTCTTCCTACCCATGATTCGGTCGCAAACCAGCGGGACATCGATTGCCCAATCGCACTCAGCGATCGAATCGACGATCTCTTGCATCACGTGAGCATCGTAGCTCTTGCCATGGACCACTTGCCATCGAAGCGGATACCCATCCTCGTTGACCAGAAGCACGATGCCGATCTTGCGCCGCACCAGTCCTTCCTTTGTCTTCCCCTTGCGCGCAAGCTCCGGGCCCTGCCCCACAAACCAGGTGTCCGACACGTCCAGGAAGAGAGCCGAGAATGCCTGCCTTGACTGGCACCTTTCGGCCAATCTCTCCTGGAGCTTATCGTCAATGGACTCCAGGTGGTCGAGTACCCGGTGAATCCTCGTGTTGTTGAACTGACCTGGCCGCACCCCGCTCAACTCAGGCAGAGCCGTCGTCGGGTACCACCTTTGGGCATGGAGCTTGGAGCCGGGGTCGAGGACGCGGTGTAGGACCAGCCCCTGGACCATATCAGCGATGGGAACCTCCATTTCACTCGACTCGGTCAACTTATCCAGCAAAGCCCCCAGCCCCCACTCATCCCAAACTGCCCGCATCACAGCGACGTCCAGATACCTCAGATTAGCTCGGATGAATCCAACCGGTACCTGCCTGCCGGCTGCCTCCTCGACTACTACGGCCCGCCCTTCTCGAGAAGCGGCCAGCGCTGCTCGCATGTTGGCCACCTCAATCTCGCTCAACTGACCAAGTGAACTAAGCACCCGATGAGCTGGCACCCCGTCCTTGCGTCGGTAGCTCTCCACAAGCTGCGCGTACCGGTAGGTCTTGCCCTTTCGACGAACGGTTGTGACTCGCAGGTGCATTCGATTCCCCTTGTTGTGTCTACCGTACATCGTAGGGCCGGCTCTGTCAATAGGCATGCGCCTTGACAGTTGTATCTACCGGGCGGAGACACGAAACAGGTAAAGGTCAACAATCATGGGGAGTTGTGGGTCTTGGGTCGATGAGGGGTGATCAACTTGGGGCTTACGCCGAAAGGAAAGGTGGAGGGGAACAGTGAACTGAAGTGGACCAAAGTCTTCGGCCACGGATTCGGAGTTGTCGGATAGCTCCGCTAGAAGCAAGGTGACTATGAAGGTTCCTAGGCCCGGGGAAGTTGACATTGCAAATGGTCCCGCATCAACGATTGGCAGGTCGATATCCAGACCAATGTAGCCGTTGCTCCCCGCTGACAATCCGAATGCCTTGCCTCGATAGCCCACGAGTAGCGCTGGCATGGCGGTGATGCTGTCCGTTGTTTCGGGATCAAGGTACACCTGCTCGTCAAACGACCGCAAGTTCCGCGGTAGCTGGACATTGCCAGCGATGTTCAGGCGGCCCTTATCAATGGGAACCGTTCCAATACTTGCAGTTGGAATGGTGGACATTGCTGGGATGCAACCGGTGATAAGAAAGAATGCAAGCATCAACGGGATGGGTGGTCTCATTGCTTCCTTCACGACAGGTTGTGCACGGCACTCGGGCTTAGCAGTAGGCGCATCTGAAAGGGACCGCTGCGCTCACTCTTGAATGACAACACCTGACCGCCTACTGTTACGTATCAGTGTAAAGGGCACCGAGACTGACGCCGGTCCATCATACATCTGAGTTGTTGGAGCCTTTCTTGAGTGATAGAAAGTGCAAGCGCGTTGTGGCCTCCAGATAGAGTTGCCGATTTAAGCGAGTGTAACTAATAATGGCGAATCTATGGGATGGACCTTTGGTTGTCAATACTAATGTGCACCCCATGATTTCCCGCCCCTTCAGTGGGATTTTGTTGTAGAGTTCGGTAAGTCTTTGCTACTTTGGCAAGCTCTTCGAATAAGTGAGAGACCCGGGTCGCCCGGCGGGGTTGCAGTGTACTGAAGTGCGGAGGTTCACAGGATGAGAGCAATGTTAGCTACCAGCATAATAATGATGTTGTTGATTACATTTGGATGTCAGTCAGAGCAACAGGTCCCGTTCCGACTAAAGGCTTCTCAGTTCGTGGTTGTTGATCAGTTCGGAAACCAACGTGCCGTGCTCGGAGTGTTTGGGCAACCATCGGATGTCAATTCGCCCGTCGAATTGCTGTTGCAGGATGCAGAACAGGGGCCGAGAGCCAGAGTAACAGTAGCCCACGGGGGCAGTACGAACTTCGAATTTCTCGATAGTGGGGGAGAAGCTCGGATTGAACTGGAGCTTGGAACTTCTGGTGAACCCATTGTTCAGTTGCTGGATAGAACAGGCCAACGGAGGATCAGGATCTCTCTCGATGAGATAGGAAGGCCTTCCGTAGCCCTTCTAAATGCCAAGAACACCGGCGCAGTGTACATGGGAGAGCCTAGCGAGTCTCAGCGTAAGATACTTAAGAGCAACGGCGCGCCAGTCGTTTCAGACTTCCTGCTGGCAGTCTTTGGTGAAGGCGAAGAAATTGTATGGAAGAGACCGTGAGAGAGTAGCTGCCCCCTCCATTTATTAGACCGGCCAGTTTCTAGGCGCTTCTACAAGTCAGCAAAGTCAGATATGGTGTTCCTGGACATTTGCCAGTGAAGCCGGCGCTGCGGCGCCCATGAGGGAGGGAACACATGAATAGTATGGCGACACCTGTTGCTCTTGTTCTCCTGGTCGGCTTGCTGAGCGGCGTTGGAGGTTGCTCTAAGGATGAGCAT
>JABGOW010000021.1 GCA_018645275.1 Verrucomicrobiota bacterium | reverse complement strand
CAGAGTCCCGGCCTCCATCGTCGCCAGACTGTCCGCACCATGGGCACCGACGACAAATTGGTTCCCGACAGTCACGCTGCCGTCCACCAATGTGAAATTGGCATCAGGTCCGCCGTTGACTCCGAGGTCTATCAAGCCTCCACCTGAGAGCGAACCACCATCCACGGTCAGTGTGCCCGCCTTAACGTCCGTTCGACCGCTATAGGTGCTGGCGCCGGTGAGCGTGAGCGTGCCGCTGCCATTCTTGGTCAGCCCGCCGCTGCCACCGTTCAGAAGCGCCTGGCCGATGGTGATGTCGAAACCGCCGTCATCAATGATGGCGCCGCCATTCTCGACATTCGCCGCGGTCAAGCCGGCCATGAAGCTGGTGTTGTCTTTGTTGGCCTCCAGTGTGCCGCCATTGAAGTTGAACGTTTCGCTGCCGTTGCCCGGTGTGACCTTGGGCGTTGTGAGTGTCCCGCCATCGAGGCTGAAGGTGCTCGTCGCTGCCGACGAGCCCAGCAAGAGTCCGTGGGGGGAGGTCGAGCTGATGTCAATCGCACCTGTGCCGCTCAAGTCATAGGTGGAGGCGGAGGTGGACCCGGCGCCGATGTAAAGATTCGCCGTGCCGAGAATGTTCAGGCTGCCGCCGGTTTGCGTGCTGGTGACATCGCTGTAACGGCCTGCGGCAAAATCACCGCTCGCGTTGATGACGCCGGTTCCTGATAACGAAAAGGTTGCGGTGGGCACACCGACCGCGCTTGAGTTTCCGAGATATGCCCAGCTGCTGATCGTCATCGTCCCGCCGGAAACATCCAGTGACGCTGTTCCGCCCGCGCCGCCGCCCTGTCCTGTGCCGGTATCTGCGAGCGCGAGATTCGAGAGATTGAATGCACCGTCGGTCATGTTGATCGCGCCCGTCACGGTGTTGACTGCCGTGCCGCGCGCAACGACCACGGAGTTTGCATTGACGGTACCGCCGCCGATGTTGAGGGTCCCGTTGGCGCCGGAGCCATTACCGCCAATGCGCAGGTAGGCACCGGCGTTGAGGGCGAGCGTGCCGGCATCGACGTTGACCACGCCGGTGCCGCCGTCGACCCCGATGTAGTTGGCGGTGTAGTATGCGTTGCCGCCAAACGTTAGCGTGCCCGCGGAACTATTCATTGTCAGCGTACCGCTCTTGCTTGCGCCAAGCCCAATAATGAACCGATCCGTGGTGGTGTAGCCGGTGCCCGTGCTATACGTGGCAACCGCTGTCCCCGCACCGCCGGAAATCGTGCCGATCCACGACTGTTCGTTGTTGCCGTTGCCAGGAATGATGCTTCCTGCCCAATCGCCGGCCGTGGCGTAATCCCCGCTAGCAACGTTGAAAAACTGGCTGCCCGCGAAACCTGTAGGTGCCAATAGCGTCAACCCAAGCCCGGCAACTACAACTGCCGTCAGGATACATTGAAATGTTGAATGCCTCGTCTTCATAGGGATTACCTCCTGTGTTCTCTGATTCATGACCCATTCTCCACGTTCTTGCTACCGCACGATGAACACCATGCCGGGTGGAAGCACCTCCAGTACGACCGCATTGAGGAAGCCAGTGGAGGAAGACATTGTGACCGTAATGTTGCCGCTCACATCTGTGGCGAGATTTTCGAATACTCCGCCTGCATCCTCCAATGTCGTCGCGGCCCAGCGGGCGTCACGCCTTCGTATGTCCGACTGCGTATCGGCACCAGTCACGGTGAGTGTGTCAGAGGTCGTCCCTGACCCTATCAGGCAGTATGCCCGGATATTGTAGCGTCGTGACTTGTCGAGCCCGGAGAAGGTGAGTCCAACGGCTGGAGCATTGTATGCGATGTCATCAGCCTCGGCGACATAGTAGGGGTCTGCGGCCGTACCCGGCCAATTGTTGGCAGTTGCGTCGTCGTTCAGCCCTTGAACTGCGGAGAGGGCTACGGAGACTCCGGTCCGCGGCGAACCATCGTTATAGTCGATCAGGGTTCCATTTTCCAATCTGCGGCCCGATGTACTGATCACATTGAAGTTCGTTGCAGAACCACCTTTACTGCTGATGTCCACCGCAATAGCATCGCCACCTTTCAGCGGTGTCGTGGAGGCGGCTTGAATCACGATGGCGTTCACGGCTGGATTCACCGAATCGAACGTGACCACCAACTTACCCGAGGCGTTCAGCAAGGCATTGCTGAAGACATAGGGGGTGTAGGGCGCGGGTGTACTCGCGATCCGATCAGCCTTGCTATAGGGGCCAATGAGCGAGCCATTGACGTCGATATTGAGATCGTTAGCTCCCTGTAGGCTATAGACATAGACATGGTAGCGCAGGTTTGTATTGAGATCGCCTATCGTAACCGTCTCGCCTCCGATACCATGGAAGAAGTTGACATACTCGTCAGCACTCCAAGTGCCATTTCCACTGGGCGTCGCCTTACCGGCGCCGAACGTCCATGTGACTGCTTGAGCGCCCCTGTTAACCCAGTCGGCGCTGGTTACGGAGCCATCGACCGCGACGCCCGTTGAATCAATCAGTGCATTCAAGGGATAGGTCACGGTATTGGTTGTACTGCCCCCAAATAACGTTCGTACCGCTGAGTTATGCGTCAAAAAGTAGTTGAATCCGTCCTCTCCCCCCGCTTGATCGGGAGTCCAGCCATCGGTGAAATTCAACTGAATCCACTGTCCATCGGTGATCTGCGCGGCCTGCACGGCGCCACCACACAGCAGTAGGCTTACAATGCCCATTCCTATGTGTCTGATAAGTGCCATCGTTTCTCTCCTCAGCGCGTGTTTTCTTCTCACGGCTTCCGTGAGACACCTGAACCGATCAACTAAAGGTGATGATACTGTGGATCGCCCCTTAGTGGCAATCCGCAGAGCTCTGAAGAAAATATGCCAGGCTCATATACGTATGGAGGGATACAAACGGGTCTGTTTGCACCTCGGGCGGATTTAATGGGGATACCACGGTTCCTCTGTCCTTGCGGGCTGGTCACTGGATATGCTAGACTCTGTCCGTGGTTGGGAAGTGTGGATCCGCAACACGCGCAATTGGCCGTAAACGCTCGGCGACGGATGGAGGAATAGGCGTGACTGACAAGAGCATACGCTCGACTCGTATCTACATGCCAAGGGGCAAACCGCTGAAGCCGTGCCCTGTCGCATTTCGCCGGGGGGATCCGCGTTGCCGTCTGAGCCCCATTGATATGCGCCAGCCTTTTGCCCGTCCGTTGGCCTTGCTCGACGTGAATGCTGCCGGGGGCGACGCATTGCAGGGCGATTACCTGGCTGGCACCGACCATGCCGACGACCATCTCCTCTACATGGTCATCGAAGGGCAGTGCTGGGGGATTAGCCAGAAGTTCCGAAAACGCATTGGCGCGGGGGAGCTCTTTATCGCGGCCGCAGGCCATGGGGCTTGGATACAGCTGACTGAAGGGACGTGCAAAGCGGTCTGGTTTCACTTGGCCGATACCCCGGCCTGGCAGATACTGAAGTCTGACCCGGTGACCGTTCATCAGGCATTAGACCCCATGTGCATACCTGCCGTGATGGAGTTGCTCCTGCGCGAGCAGGCCGCCACGCAACCTGACCGGGAATCGGTGCTCAGGCACTACTGCGCCATTCTGGCTGCTGCTCTGAGGCGGGAACTGAGGGATGTCGAATCACCCGCCGAACGCGAGGCTCGCAACCGCCTCCACCGACTCCGGGCGCTGTTGAACGAACGGCTGGAGGAGGAGTGGACGGTTGCCCGTATGGCCGCTGTATTGAACGTATCGGCCGGTCACCTGCACTTGCTCACAAAGCGTCACCGCAACCAGACGCCCCTCGACATCCTGCGCGAGCTGCGCATGGATCGGGCACGGTCCCTGCTGCAAAGCACCCACCTCACCCTAGACAACATCGCCACTCAAGTCGGCTATCGCAGCGCCTATGCCTTCTCTGATGCCTTCCGCCGCCACACCGGCATCCGACCCGGAGCGTACCGGGGGTAATCCGAATGCCCTGCGAGCTCTGGCCTATCGCGATGTAGCCTGACATATTGCGCGTGTCGCCACATGTGCGTGTCATCCTGAGCTTGCCGAAGGTCTCGCTTACTCAAAACGCATTGAGATCCTTCGCAAGCTCAGGATGACAGCCTTGTGGATGCGATGTGAGGTATAGCGAGGGCGACGCCCTGACCCTTATACATAAGTCGGCCATGAGAAAGCCCGTCCTCCCCCGTGACTATTGTGGGTGCTGGTTGTGTTCGCTATGGTGTTGAAACGGAAATCGCAAATGAGGCTAGCGCTTGGCGGGGGAAAATGAAGAGACTTTTTGGTGTTGGCATGCTGCTGCTGGCAAGTGCGTCGGCGGTGGTTGCGTATGATAGCCCGGATGCGATCGCGGCGAATGATGGGGTTCTGAACGGGCCTCTCATGAGTGGGGGCTATCGAGCCACCCATCAGGGCACGAAAGCATCTCTGCGCCTTGCGATTGAAGCCATGATGGCCACTCACGGGGATGAATACCCCAAAGGCGCTGAGTTTCTGGCGCGTCTCGAGACCTTGGAAAACAACACATCGGCGGCCTTTAAGGCGTTGAAGCGTGAGGCGCTCCTGGCCAATCCTGCGTTGGCGTTTGACCGAATTCTGATGGTGCAGAGCTTTCACGGGCCGCGGTTTACGGCCAATTGGCAAACCCGTGTTTCGGCACCCCCGAAGGTGAGCAATGGTGCACCGAATTACCATGATCAGCTCGTGGTGTTGTCGTTGGAGTCCGGCAAGGTTACTCCTGTTTATCATCCCGAGCCAACCTTCATCGGGGATGTGGATCTTCATTTCGATGGCAACAAGGTGCTCTTCACCTCCTTCCACGGTGATGCAGTAAACCAGCCCGGAAACTTGCAGGGCAAGGGGTTTGGTGTTTTTGAGTTGGCGT
>JABGOW010000430.1 GCA_018645275.1 Verrucomicrobiota bacterium | reverse complement strand
AACCACTTACGAAAGCACTGTGCCTGCTAACGGGGCCTTATGGGATGCTACTGAATATGAAAACAAAACAACCCGCCTTATTCGCTATCTGCTGCTTGGTCAGCTTGATGGCTCTAACCGTCGCAGCCGAGCCGCTCAAGCCAGTAAACCTGACGTGTGAATATCTCGAACATCCTATGGGAGTCGATAGCATACACCCTAGCCTGAGCTGGAAGCTGGAGTCGGACATGCGGGGGCAGAAACAGACCGCATATCACGTTCTCGTTGCGAGTTCGATTGACAAGTTGGATCAAGACATCGGCGATCTATGGGATTCGGGCAAGGTGGAGTCTGATCAATCCATTCACATTGCTTACACCGGCAAGCCGTTGATTTCAAAAATGACATGCTATTGGAAAGTGAGCACCTGGGGCCAGGATGGCAAGCCCGGCATGTGGAGCCAATTATCCCGATGGACAATGGGATTGCTCAAGCCAAGCGATCACCCTTCGCTTGAAAGCTCCGGCGTGACAGCTTGGACGGCGCAATGGATCAGCGCTTCGCCCCCCCCCACCCCACCCTCTAATGACAAACTGACCATCAAGAAGGCGAGCTACCAAACGCTGAATGGCAAGATAGCTGTTGATGTGACGGAGATCGTGCGCAAGGAGCTTGCGAAGAACGGCTCGTTCAAGGTTGATTGCAATGCGCTGGGCGGTGATCCGGCGCCGAATATTGTCAAGCAACTGGTGGTGAAATACGTCCGCAACGGGAAGCCGGGCATTGCACGCGCCAAGGATTTCAAACTGCTATCCCTTTCCAATACCTCGGGCAGTCCCTGCAAGCCGGCGCCATTGTTGCGCAAGGAATTTGATCTCGCCGCCATTCCGGATTCGGCGTTCGTCACGGTACACTCGCCTGGGTATTTTGAATTGTACATTAACGGCGCCAAGGTCGGCAAGGATGTGCTGACACCTGCCGTTTCGAATCTAGAGCACCAATCTTTCACCGTGACCTACGATGTCAGCCGGCATCTGCTCCCCGGCAAGAATTGTATGGGCCTCTGGCTCGGGGAAGGTTGGGCTGATGGCATCGCCGTTCGCGCCCAACTTGACGCCATCGTGGCGGGAAAACCAGTCACGATCGGCACTGACACCTCGTGGAAGACGAGCAATAGTGGGTTGTACAAGATCGGCGATCGCATATGGAATGACTTCGGGGGTGAACGGATAGATGCTCGTGAGAGTGTTCCAGATTGGAGCCGCACCGGATTGGATACCGACTCGTGGAGACCCGCAATTCCTACTAACGCTCCAGGCGGAGTTGTCCGCTCGCAACCTTGTCCGCCTAACCGTATCGGAAAGGTCATTCCGGCGGTGGCGGTAACCCGCCTGAATGATGGCCGCTATGAGATTGATTTCGGGAAAAACCTGACCGGCTGGCTGAGGCTGAAAATGCCTGAGCTCGAAGCGGGGACGCTCATAACGATGACCTCTTCCGATGTGCGAAGAGGAAAGAAATATCAAGACTTCAAGCAGGTCAGCGAGTTCATTGCCGGCGGTAAAGCTGGTGAGGTATTCGAGAATAAGTTCAATTACGCTGGTTTTCGATACGTGGTCATCAAAGGTCTGCCGTCGGCTCCTTCGAAGGAAGATGCAACGGCGCTGCTGGTCGAGAGTGCTCTGGAGGAGGTTGGCTCCTTTGAGTGCTCGAACGATCTGTTTAATCGCATACATAAAGTCAACCAATGGACCCAACGGAGTCTCAACCTTGGCGGTTACTATGTGGATTGCCCGCACCGCGAGCGCATGGGTTACGGCGATGGCCAGGTGACAGCTGAAGGTTTTATGACCAGCTTTCGCGCCGATGGATTCTATCGTAAATGGCTACGTGACTGGCGACTCAGACAGACGCCCGACGGCAACCTGCCGCACATGGCGCCATTCGGCGGTGGCGGTGGCGGCCCCGGATGGGGAGGGCTTCTCTCAGCGATCACTTGGCGGCATTACCTCTACTATGGCGACAGACGTGTGCTGGAGGAAAACTACGATGCTATCCGCCGTTACGTGGACTATCTGGAGTCACTATGTAAGGGAAATGTTCTGCGCAAGTTCGGAGGAAAATGGGATTTCATTGGCGATTGGGTTCCGCCGCGACGTGGTATGGACACGAAGAACTGGCCAAAAGCAAATGCCGCCGAGTTGTTTAATAACTGCTACCGGATCAACCAAATGCAGCTGTTGAAGCAGATGGCCGCCGCCCTTGGCAAGTCGGCCGACGTGGAGCGTTACAGCAAGCGTCTGATCGAGATACGTCCGGCAGTTCATGCCGCGTTCTATAACACCGACAAACAACAGTACGTGATCGACGAGCAGGCTTACTACGTCATGCCGCTCATGACCGACGTTGTGCCCGAGGCGTTGCGGCCACTGATGCTGAAGAAACTGGAGCAGAATATCCTGATAAAGAACAAGGGTCATCTCGACACCGGCATGCTAGGGACCTATTTCATGATGGAGACGCTGCGTGAGCTCGGGCGGAATGATTTGGTATTCACGATGTTCAACCAGACCACCTATCCTGGATGGGGCCACATGCTGGAAAAAGGTGCGACAACCTTTTGGGAGCAGTGGAATGGGCACTGGTCCCGCATTCATTCCTGCTTCACCTCACCGGACAACTGGCTCTACCAAGGGCTAGCCGGTATCCAAGCCGCCCCCGATGCGCCCGGCTTCAAGACTGTCATTATCAACCCCGCCATTGTTGGTGATCTAACCTGGGTCAAGGCCCACCATGATTCACCCTACGGACGGATCGTCAGCAACTGGAATAGAGAGGATGATCGAGTTACCATGGAAGTCACCATACCGGCGAATTCGTCAGCTACCGTCTACGTGCCTGCCAAGGCGGCCAGTGATGTCACGGTGAACAGGAAAATGCTGACGAAGGCTGAACATGCCACATTCCTGAGGATGGAAAAGAATAAGGCCGTCATACGTGTTGATGCAGGAAGTTATAAGTTTATTTCTACACAGCAGCAGGAATAGCCGAACAAAACAGTGAAGGCGACACGCTAGACCGCGCGCCTTATGGCAAACGTTGAGAGAAAAAATTTAGACGAGATAACAGGATATCCAGGATGAAAGACAATCATGTTAATCCTGTAATCCTGTCAAAAAAAAGTTGAAGAGAATTCCAACACCAAGGAATTGAAACCATGCGAGAGTGAAGAATGATAATCACTCTCAACGTACAAGGTTAAAAAATGGAAACAAAAATGACAAAGACAATGCAAGCACTGGCCCTCGTGGCTTTCACATGCATCATGGGCTTGGCAATCGGGGAAGAGGCCCCCACCCTGCGTTCCCAAATCGAGGACTCCCTGGATATCGCTGAAGTACCATCCGGTTTTCCAGTCGGATTCTGCCTGCTGACTGCCGGCAAGACTCAGTACGTCGCGTATTACGACAAGCTCCGCCGCATGACGGTTGCCTCTCGGCCGCTTGATTCGAACAAGTGGTCGTACCAGGTCTTGCCATCGAAAGTCGGCTGGGACTCACACAACTACATTACAATGGCGATGGATGATGATGGGTATCTGCACGTGTCAGGGAACATGCACAGCGTGCCACTAATCTACTTCCGTATGGAAAAACCTGGAGATATTGCGACTCTCAAGAAGCTGTCAATGACCGGCAATACAGAGAAGCGGTGCACGTATCCGATGTTCATGCGCGATGCTGAAAACAGACTGATCTTTCACTATCGCGACGGTGGAAGCGGCAGGGGGAGCGAGATTTACAATGTGTATGACCTCAAGACGAAAATCTGGACGCGGCTGCTGGACACTCCTCTTACCGACGGACAGGGAAACATGAACGCCTACATGCAGGGGCCTGTCCGTGGCCCGGACGGCTTGTTTCACATGATATGGGTGTGGCGCGATACCCCTGACTGTGCCACAAACCATCATCTCTCCTACGCCCGGAGCAAGGACCTGATCCATTGGGAATCAGCCTTCGGCGACAAGGTTAATCTCCCCCTGACGATCAGCGAGAAGAAGCTTTGGATTGACCCGATTCCAAGCGGGGGCGGGATCATCAACGGTGGCGCAAGACTCTCCTTTGATAAAGACGATCGACCGATTGTGACCTATCACAAAAGCGATAAGGACGGGAATATGCAGATCTATGTTGCTCGTGCCGACAATGACAAGTGGGTGCGCCATCAGCTGACCGACTGGGACAAGCCGGTCAAGTTCGGCGGCAACGGAACGATGGAATTTATCGGCATCGGTATCAGTGAGTTGACCCAGGCAGAAGACGGCCTTCTCACCATGACTTACCGACATCGTGACTACGGCAGTGGACGATTGGTGATCGATGAAGAGACGTTACGATCGATCGACAAGAAAGTTACGATCACAAAGGAGCAGTATCCAAAGGCTCTGAATCAACTCCAGAGCGATTTCAAAGGTATGGGTATCCAGAGATCCAAAGACATCGGCGACTCTGGAGATGAGAACGTACGCTACATTCTTCAGTGGGAGACCTTGGGAACAAACCGAGACCGCCCACGAAAATCACCACTACCGCAACCAAGCGCGTTGAAGCTCTACAAGCTCAGAGCCAATATAGAAACGGGAACTGTCAACAAGGAGCTGAAGGCGACACGGTAGACCGCGCGCCTTATGGCAAACATGCGATATCAATAATATTTAGGAAAAAATTATGACGAAGAATAAATTACAAGCACTGGCCGTCCTCATCATGTGGGGAGCTTCACTGGCACTCGTAAACGCGGCTGAACTGAAGGAAGAATTTAACTCGCCACCCGACGCGGTCCGCCCAGGCGTCTACTGGTATTTCATGGACGGCAACATGGATCGGGAGATGATGGAGGTGGATCTTGAATCCATGTACGAAGCCG